>JBMOFX010000055.1:0-13240 GCA_049318665.1 Ilumatobacteraceae bacterium
CCGTCAAGCTGACCGTCACGCTGGCTGGCGAGGCGGGTCTGGATGTTGGCGCACTCGAGGCACACCGACTCGGGCACGACACCCCACGCCATGAGCTGGGTGAACATCATGCAGCCGAGGCAATACGCCAGGAACGACTCGAGCGACGCGGCGGCGACGAGACCGACGATGAGGATCACCGCGACGACCTCCGCACCGGCCAGGTGGGCGATCAGCGCGCCGCCGCTGAAGGTGAGGCCGACGGCCTGCGCAAAGCGCTTTGGCGATCCGGGGACGATCGCGTGCGGGCCGGGAAGTCGGGGGGTGATCACCTGCGTGACCAGACGGCCGAGCGGGCTGAAGCGCGGACCGGCGAGCACCCGGGCGAGGAATCCGGCGGCAATGATGGCGAGTACCCACCACTCGCGGACGGCCAGGTACACCAGACCCTCGATCACCACGCCGGCCGCCACCAGACGGGCCGACGTCTCGTTGACTTGGCTGGGGAAGGAGAACAACCGGCGCACCGACGACATGGAGTCAGGTTACGGCGACATACCTGATCTGACAAGTCGGATTTGCGGGACTCGACGCCAGCCCGGCCGGACGGTGCGACGAGTACGGTGAGCGCTCGATGACGCTGCAGCTCACGATCGATCGAGTGGCGTGGCGCGCACACGTGGATGCCTACCGGGCATCGGTCGACCGCCTCGTGCCCGTGGT
The DNA here is from genome assembly GCA_049318665.1 of Ilumatobacteraceae bacterium. Classification (GTDB taxonomy): domain Bacteria; phylum Actinomycetota; class Acidimicrobiia; order Acidimicrobiales; family Ilumatobacteraceae; genus VFMC01. The sequence continues at coordinate 703 of JBMOFX010000055.1, forward strand.
GAAGGGCAACGGCTATGGAATCGGACGATGGTTCCTGGCCGCGGAGGCCGCATCGTGGGCTAGCACCACGTGGGCCGGCAACAGGGGCGTCGACACCATCGCGGTCGGCACGGTGCACGAGGCGGCAACCCTCGGCGATCTCGGCGCAACCGACGTCATCTGCCTCACTCCCGCGCTGCAGGTGCCTGAGTCACTCCGCCCCACGGTGGTACCGACCGTCGGGCATCCGGCGCACATCGCCGCGCTGCGGTCCAGCGGCTGGCGCGGGCGAGTCGTCGTGAAGCTGGCGTCGTCGATGCGGCGTTACGGCGTGGACGCCGACGAGCTCGACGCCCTCCACGAACTCGTGCGCGTCGCAGGGTTCGAGGTCCACTCGCACATGCTCCATCCGCCGCTGCCCACACCCACGGAGCGCGGCGTCGCCGAGGTTGACCGATGGCTCGATCGGTTGGATCCCCAGATCGACGTGTCCCTCAGCCACCTCAGTCCCGACGAGTTCCGCCAGATCCAGGAACGCCACCCACGGCACCGACTCTCGCTGCGCGCCGGCACTGCGCTGTGGCACGGCGACAAATCGGCGCTCCACCTGAGCGCCGACGTCGTGGAGACACGGCGGGTTCGCATGGGTGACATCGCGGGATACCGACGCACACCGATCGAGGCAGACGGCGTGCTCGTGATGATCGGCGCGGGCTCGGCGCACGGCGTCACGCCGCTCGCCGATGGCCGCAGCCCGTTCCACTTCGCACGGCACCGGTTGCCGCTCCTCGAGAGTCCGCACATGCACACCACGATGACCGTCGCACTCGATGACCAACCGCAACCGTCGATCGGCGACCTCGTCGACGTGCAACGACCGCTGATCTCCGTTCAACCCGACGAGGTGATCTGGCGGTGACGGAGCGAACGGTTCGCCTTGCCGGTCCCGATGTCACTCGCGCCATCGCACTGTTGGGAGTGATGGCGATGAACTATCACGGCTACCTCAACTTCCCCGCGATGTCCTCACCGGACAGCCCCCTCGCCGACAGGCTGTTCGACCCGTGGTCGGGCGTGCTCACCACTCGCTTCGCGGCCGCGTTCGTGCTCGTCGCAGGCATTGGCGTCAGCCTCCTCGCCCGCTCCGCGCTCGCAAGCGGTGACCGTCGCGTCATCACCGAGATGCGATGGCGACTTGCCCGCCGGGGGTTCCTGCTCTACGCCGGCGGCTACATCCTCAACTGGATCTGGGAGGGCACGATCATCCCCTACTACGGAGCGATGTTCGTCGTGGCGGCGATCATCGTGCGCCTCCGGTCGAGGTGGCTCGCCGCGATCGGTGTGGCCGCGGCGGTGGCAGCGGCGGGCATCCAGTGGTGGGCCACCGATGCGTTGATCGATGAGCGCGACACGTCGTGGCTGCTCTATCCCGGCTTCAACTCGCCACGTGGCCTGCTCTTCGACACATTCGTCAACGGCACGCATCCACTCCTGCCGTGGCTCGCGTTCCTCTGCGCGGGGATGATCGTCGGCCGCATGCTGCCGAACGTGCGCTACCTGCCAGTGGCCGCCGCCGCACTCGGCGTTACCGCCATCACGTACCTCGCCAATCATGTCCTCTCCAACGGACAAGCCACCAACCAGATGCGCATCGTGCTGACATCGACCCGACCGACCGACCGCGGACTGCTCTACACCGCCGGAACGCTCGGCACCGCGCTCGCGGCGTTCTGCCTCATCTCGTGGATCACCGAGCGGCACCCCCACAGCCCCGTCACCCGTGCGCTCCAGCTCGCCGGACAGATGACGCTCACGATCTACGTCGCGCACGTGTTCGTCTACAACGCCTTCGTGAATTGGTGGGGGTGGATCGAGCCCAACAGCGGGCTTGGTGCCGCGCTGCTGTTCGCCACAACGTTCTGGGTCATCGCCATCGCCGCTGCATCGCTGTGGGGCAGGTTCGTCGGCATGGGGCCGCTCGAGCGGGTCTACCGTCGCTTCGGCGGCTGAGTCAGCGGCGCTGGGCCCGGGCCGAACGTCGCAGCCCACGAATGCCCACCGCACCTGCACCGACGAGCGGGCCGCGGTCACCGAGTCGGGCGGGAGTGACGCGTGCGCCGCGGCTGTACTCCAGACGTGCATGTCGGTCGACAGACGCCTGCGCCGCGTTGAAGAACGTCGCGCCGAAGCCCAGGGCGACCGAGCCCCCCACGACCACCAAGTCGAGGTCGAGGAGATTGCACACACTCGCAATCGCCCGCCCCACCAGGTCGCCCGTGCGCTGCATCGTCTCGTAGCTCGGCTCCATCGGCGAGCGGCCTGTGATCGACTCGATCGCACGCCCGGACGCCTCGGCCTCGAGACATCCCCGCGCACCACACGCGCAACGACGGCCGTTCGGCTCGACGATCACGTGGCCGATGTGTCCGGCGTTGCCACTCGCGCCATCGACGAGCTGACCGTTGAGCACCACGCCACCACCGACACCGGTCGACACGACCATCGCCATGAAGTTGCTGTGCCCCTGCGCGGCGCCGAGCCACCCCTCGGCGAGCGCCAGCGACTTCGCGTCGAGGTCCACAAACGTCGGCAGCGCGGTCGCGGTTGCAAGGCGCTCACGCAGGGGGAAGTCGCGCCAGGCGTTGATGTTCAGCGGTGACACCGTGTCAGTGTCGAACGAGATCGGACCCGCCGAACCGACCCCGACACAGATCGGTCGGACGTGGTGATGATCGCCTGCTCGGGCCAGCATCAGATCGGTGAGATCCGCGAGCGTCGTGAACAGCTCCTCCGCGCCGACCCCGTGGTCGACGGGGATCTGCACGCGGTCGATGAGCTCACCCCGTGGCGTCATCAATCCGGCTGCGAACTTCGTGCCACCGACATCGACGGTCACGATCACATCGCGCTCGGCATCCATCGGCTGTGGACCGTAGCGGCCGCTGGGCGATGCACAATGATCCCGTGCCGACGACGGATTGGAACCCGCTGCTGCGCGCCGAGCTCACCAAGGCGTACTGGGCGCCGCTGCAGGCGTTCGTGGCGGAGGAACGAACTCGGGCTCCGGTCTACCCGCCGGCAGCCGACGTGTTCGCGGCGCTGCACCTCACGTCGTATGCCGACACGCGCGTCGTCATCCTCGGGCAGGACCCCTACCACGGCCCCGGCCAGGCGCACGGTCTGTGTTTCTCGGTCCGACGAGGTGTGCCCGCGCCGCCGTCGCTGCAGAACGTCTTCAAGGAACTGGAGTCCGACGTCGGGGTCCCGCGTCCGTCGCACGGTCACCTCGAAGCGTGGGCGCGTCAAGGCGTGCTGCTGCTCAACACCTGCCTCACGGTGCGCGGAGGTGCTGCCGGCTCGCACCACGGCAAGGGGTGGGAGACGTTCACCGACGAGGTGCTGCGCGCCGTGAACGACAAGCCGCACCGAGTCGTGTTCCTGCTGTGGGGTGGCCCGGCTCGTCGAAAGCGCACGCTCATCGACCCGGCGCGCCACACGATCATCGAGTCGGCACATCCGTCACCACTCAGCGCCCACCAGGGCTTCTTCGGCAGCCGCCCGTTCAGCCGCACCAACGCTGCGCTGGCGGACGCCGGCCTACCGCTGATCGACTGGCGACTACCCGACTGATGATTGGTCGGCGGCCAACTCCTCGGCTGCCGGCACCTGCTGCGTGATGCAGTGGATGCCCCCACCACCGACCGCGAGGATGCCGCCGATCTCGAGCCCGAACGTCTCGCGGCCCGGGTACTGCGCGGCGATGATCGCGATCATGTCGTCGTCGGCAGGATGACCCACCGTCGGCACCACGACGAACCCGTTGCCGACGTAGTAGTTGAGGTACGGCACCGGCGCACGAACACCATCACGTTCGACGAACGGCAGCACCGGCACCTCGACCACGCGGATCGGTTCGCCGCGCGCATCGAGCGCTCCATCTGCCACGCGACGATTGACGTTCATGCGCAGCCAGTCGGCCTCCCTGGCGTCGTCGCAGCCCTGCATCACCAGCACTCCCGGCTCGGCGAAGCACGCCACGTTGTCGACGTGACCGTCGGTGTCGTCATCGAGCGCGAGCCCGTAGGGCAACCAGAGCAGCACCTCGAGGCCGAGCGCCGCGCACACACGCTGTTCGATCTCGCGCTGGGTGAGCGTCGGGTTTCGGTTGGGGTGCAGCAGACACTGCATCGTGGTGATCCCGGTGCCCGCACCGTCGACGCTGATCGAACCACCTTCGAAGACGAACGGCAGGCGCCGCGTCGGGTGGCCGGCATGGGCTGCCCACCGTGATGCCACCGCGTCGTCGTCGCCCCACGGCGCGAACTTCTCGCCCCAGCTGTTGAACGTGAAGTCGAGCGCGATCCGCTCGTGCCCGTCGCGGACGTAGATGGGGCCCGAGTCGCGGAACCACGAATCGTCGATCGGGATGGCGACCACGTCGACGCCGCCACCGCACCGCTCGACGGCATCGTCGGCATCGGCGGGTGCTGCGATCATCGTGACGGGCTCGAACCGGGCGATGCTGCGCGCAAGTTCGGCGTGCGCGTTGCGCGCTTCGTCCATCAAGGGTCCGACGTAGGCCTCATGCCGTGTGGGCCATGCGATGACGGTCCGCTCGTGCGGCTCGAACTCTCCGGGCATCCGCCCGCCGGCGCCGCCACTCATGGGTGCGGCAGCGCGCCGTCGGAGGTGAGCAGCGTCGTGTACAGCTCGGGCCGGCGATCGCGGAACAGGCCCCAGCTATTGCGCACGATCTGCTGTGCATCGAGGTCGAACGTGGCAAGCAACACCGCTTCTGCGTCGCGTGGTGCCTCGGCCACCTTGGCACCGGTGTTGTCGGCGATGAACGACGAGCCGTAGAACGTGATCGATCGGTTGGCACGACCGGGCTCGAAACCCACACGGTTGCACGCCACCACCGGCATCAGGTTCGCGCCGGCATGACCCTGCATCACCCGCTGCCAGTGACCGCTCGAATCCCATGCCGGGTCGAGCGGCTCGCTCCCGATCGCCGACGGGTAGAACAGCAACTGCGCACCGAGCAGCGCCATGCTCCGCGCCGCTTCGGGGAACCACTGATCCCAACAGATCGCCACACCGATGGTGGCGTAGCGGGTGTGCCAGACGCGGAAGCCGGTGTCTCCCGGGTTGAAGTAGTACTTCTCGTTGTAGCCGGGCCCGTCGGGGATGTGGCTCTTGCGATAGGTGCCGAGCACCGATCCGTCGGCGTCGATGATGACGACCGTGTTGTAGGTGACCTGGCCCGCCCGCTCGTACACGCTCAGCGGCAACACCACCTCCAGCTCGCCGGCGAGGCGGCGGAAGTGCTCCACGGTGGGGTGACCCTCGAGCGGCAGCGCGCGGGCGAAGTGCTCGGGCAGCTGATCGACGCAGAAGTAGTAGCCCTCGAACAGCTCGGGGATGAGCACGATCTGCGCGCCCTGCGCGGCCGCGTCGCGCACCAGCCGCTCGGCGGTGGCGACGTTCTCGGCAACCACATCGGTCATCGACATCTGGAGGGAAGCGACGGTCACATGCATAGGGCGCCTACTCTACGGACCGTATGGAAGGGCGATCGTGGCGGGCAGGTCGCGACCTGATCCTCGCGATCATCGATGGGTACCGCCGTCACCGCAGTGGCCGCAACGCCGCGCTGATCGGGTACTACGCCTTCATCTCGATCTTCCCGCTGTTCCTCGTGTTCACCACGGTGCTCGGGTTCGTGCTCGAGAGCAATAAGGAACTCCAGGACACCATCGTCGACTCGGTGCTCACCAAGCTCCCGATCATCGGACCGACGTTGGCGTCGAACGAACTGCAGGGCAACACGTTCGCCCTCATCACCGGACTCGGACTCGCACTGTGGAGCGGTATGAAGGCGTTCGTCGGCGTCCAGTGGGCGCTCGACGACATCCACGAAATCCCGATGGAAGATCGCGTCGGCTTCGTCGGCACACGCGTGCGAGCACTCGGCGCGATCGCAGTGCTCGGCCTCGGGCAAATCGGCGCGACCGCAGTGTCGGCCGTGGCGGGTCAGGCCCAGGGCCAGTCGCAACGCCTGCTCCTCATCACAGGCGCCGCGGTCATCAACACGCTGCTGCTGTGGGTGACGTATCAGGTGATGTGCAGCGAGCGGTCGACCTGGCGATCACTGTTGCCCGGCGCCGTGGTGGCCGGCGTTGCGTTCACCGTGCTCCAGTTGGTGGGCACCACCTTCGTGAGCCGCTCGATCGGACGAGCGGAGAGCGTCTACGGCACCTTCGCTGCGGTCATCGCGTTGCTGGCGTGGCTCTCGCTGCACGCCAACGTCACCGTGGTGTGCGCGGAGTTGAACCGCGCGCTCAGGGTGTCTCGGCGATGACCGACCCGGCGACGTCGAGCGACCGCGACGACTCACCGACGTGCAGGTGGTACGCCCCGCCCGGCACCCACCAGCGACGCTCCACGGGATGCCAGGTCGAGAACGCGCGCTCGGGCAGCCACACCTGAGCATCGATCGTTTCGCCCGGCTCGAGCGAGACCTTCGCGAAGCCGCGTAGCTCGCGCAGCGGTCGGCGTGGCCCGTCGGCCGGTGGTTCGACGTAGACCTGGACGACCGTCGAGCCAGCGCGGCTGCCCGTGTTGGTGACGCTCGTCGTGACCGTGACGCCATCGTCGATCGACCCGGCCACGGTCGACGGGCCCATCTCCCACGCCGTATACCCGAGACCGTGACCGAACGGGAACCGCGGTGCAAGGTGCCGCGCGTCGTACCAGCGATAGCCGATGAACAACCCTTCGGCGTACGGCGCGTGACCGTGCTGGCCGGGATGCGACAGGTAGGCCGGGGTGTCCTCGAGCCGCACCGGGATCGTGATCGGCAACCGACCGCCGGGCTCCGCGACGCCGAGCAGTACGTCGGCGAGTGCGTTGCCCATCTCCTCGCCCGGGAACCACACCTGCAGCACGGCCGCCACCTCGTCGACCCACGGCATCTCCACCGGTGAGCCTGCGTTGATCACCACGACCGTGGCCGGGTTCGCCGCGGCCACGGCGCGGATCAGTTCGTCCTGTCGACCGGGCAGGCGCATCGTGGTGCGGTCTTCGCCCTCGGTCTCCCACTCCTCCGTCGTGCCGACCACCACGACCGCAACGTCGGCGTCGGCCGCGATGAGGGCCGCGTCCGACACCCCGTCGGGCTCGTGGAGCGGACCCGCGCCGATGGTGATGCCGCGCAGCATGCCGAAGTGCTGGACGGGGTAGCGGAACTCGATCTCCGCGGGGGTACCGGCCTCGAGTTCGACGGTGCCGCGGATCTCGGGGCTGCCCATCCCGAAGAAGCCGCCGCCGGTCTGCGGGATCGTGAGGTCGACGACGGTCTCGCCGTTCACCGACAGCACGCCGGAGCCGACGATCGACATCCCGAACACCCACTCACCGCTCGAGTCGGGCACGAACGTGCCGCGCACGGTGACACCGAACTCGGTGATCGGGATGCCGGCGGCCGGCGGGTCGACGTAGATCATCGAGAGCCGCTCGAGGGGAACCACCACCGTGGTGCCGTCGGCCGCTTCGTAGGTCGCCTCGAATCGACCGCGCACCGGCGGCAACCGCTTCGAGATCGAGCAGCCCGCGTGGTGCCGCACGTCGAGCCCACGAGCCCGGAGCGCGGCCAGTGGGCGCACCGGCTTGCTCGGCCGGACGCGAGCGCTGCCGCCACCCTGGATCTCACCACGGTCGCTGTTGGGACCGATGAGTGCGATGCGGGCGGTGGGACCGATCGGGAGCACCGCCGCGCCATCATCGAGACGGCGGTTGGTGAGCAGCACCGTGCCGGCGATCGCCGCACGTCGGATCACGTCACGCGTCTCCGCACGATCGTCGGTGACCTCGTCTGTCGACCAGCCCGCATCGTCGTCACCGAGTCCGGTCCACGCCAACAGGTCGAGCAGATGGCGCACGGCCTCGTCGACCCGCGCCTCGCTCACATCACCCGCTCGTACTGCGTCGAGCAGGTGTTGTCCGCGAATGCGTGGCGGTCCGGGCATCTCGAGGTCGAGGCCGGCTTCCAACGAACCAACGGCGTCGTGCGTGCCGTACCAATCGCTCACGACCGCGCCGGTGAAGCCCCACTCGTCGCGGAGCACCGTGCGCAGGAGCCATTCGTTCTCCGCGGCGTAGGTGCCGTTGATCTTGTTGTAACTGCTCATCACGGCACGCACATCGGCGCCGCCTTCGTCGGTCGGTCGCACGGCAGCCTCGAAGGGGGCGAGGTACAGCTCGCGCAAGGTGCGCTCGTCGACATCGCTCGAAATGGTCATCCGCTCGAACTCGGTGTCGTTGGCGATGAAGTGCTTGATGCAACAGGCGACCCGTTCCGACTGCACCCCCTTGACGTATGCGACCGCAAGGTGGGCGGTGAGGGTGGGGTCCTCACTCATGCACTCGAAGTTCCGACCACCGATCGGGGTGCGATGAAGGTTGACCGTCGGGGCCAGCAGCAACTGCGCGTTCTTCGATCGTGCTTCGCGGCCGAGTGCTTGCCCGATCTCTTCGATCAATTCGGGATCGAAGGTCGCGCCGAGCGCGGTCGCGCACGGGAACGACGCGGACGGCGGACCGCTCCACGACGAGCCGCGCACACCGGCTGGACCGTCACTGCAGCGCAGCGACGGCACACCGGGGACGGCCACGGTGTGCCAACTGTCGTGACCGCTGAGCAGGGCAACCTTCTGCTCCAAGCTCAGGGTCGGGAGGATCGCCTCAGGATCGATCGGCATGTCGTGATCATGGCAGGCGGAAGCCGACGATGGCGCCGCCGCCGGGCCGCTCGTCGACGAACACGGTGCCGCCACGCTCGTCGACCATCTCACGCACGATCGACAGCCCGAGACCACTGCCGGGCAGTGCCCGCGCCTCATCGGATCGGTAGAAGCGGTCGAACACCTTCGCACGATCGGCAGGTGCGACACCGGGACCACGATCGGCGACGCGCAGCGTCGTTCCCTCGACGGTCACGTCGACGGCATCGGTGCTGAACTTCAGCGCGTTCTCGATCAGGTTCGAGATCGCTCGCTCGAGCGCGTGCGGTCGAGCGACGACGGGGGCCCCGTCGTGCGTCACCGTGATCGCTCGGCCGGACCGACGACGCTGCCGCTCGGCCACTCGCTCGGCCACCTCGCCGAGTACGACCGTCGACTCGACCTCGCCGTCGCGTTGATCGGTCGCGAGTTCCACGATCTCGTTGACGAGCATCGTGAGCTCCTTCGTCTCTGCGTCGAGGTCGGCGAGCAGGCGCTGGCGAGACTCGGGCGTGAGGTCGTGGTGACGCTGGAGCACGGCGATGTTGGTGCGCAAGCTGGTGAGCGGCGTTCGCAGCTCGTGACCGGCGTCTTGCACGAGTTGACGCTGCGCACGCCTCGAGGCCGACAGCGACGCGAGCATCCCGTTGAACGCCCGAGCCAATCGACTCGTCTCGTCGTTGCCTTCCTCCGGCACGGTGACGTCGAGGTCACCGGACTGCTCGACCGCGGTGGCCGCCTCGGTGAGCCGCACCAAACGCCGGGTGATGTGTTCCGCGATGACCACGCCTGCGATCGCCGCGATGACCGATGCGGCGAGGCTGATCAGCAACGTTCGGTTGCGAATGCTGGCGAGCACCCGCTCCGTCTCGGCGAGCGATCGCGCGAGTTGAGCGGCGCCGCCACGATTGGCCACCGTCAGCATTCGATACGGCTCACCATCGATTTGAACGTCGCGAATCGCACCCTTCCGCGACGCGTCACCCCGGGCGATTGCACGATCCCGCTCTGACACCGGGAGAGCACCTGCGTCAGGCTGCACGACGATCTCACCCTCGCGGTTGAGTACCTGTACGGCGATCTGGGTGAACACCCGTCGCCGGGCGGGGTCGCCGTCGCCGTCGCTGTCACCCGGTGGCTCCACCCCACCGCGTGGCGGCCGATTGGTGACCGTGGAGATCTCGCCGGCGGTCTTCAGCGACCAATCCACCTCGGCTCGCAAGGTTCGTTCGGTGGACAGGTAACTCGACACACCCACCGCGGCGGTCACCGCAACGGCGAGCGCGACCATCGACAGCGCGATCTTGACGCGGAGGCTCATGCGGCGCGAACGGTGTAGCCGACACCGCGCACGGTGTGGATCAACTTCGGGAGATCACCGGCGTCGATCTTGCGACGCAGGTAGCTGATGTACACGGCCAAGTTCTTCGAATCCGGACCGAAGTCGTAGTTCCAGATCCGCTCGTAGATCGTGGAGTGATCGAGCACGAGTCCGGCGTTGCGAACGAGCAGTTCGAGGAGGTCGAACTCCGTCTTGGAGAGCTCGAGCTCGGTGTCGGCCCGCCACGCACGTCGCGAGCCCGGATCGATCCGGAGATCGGCAACGCGCAGCGAGGTGGGCTGGTCGTCATCGTCGGTTCGGCTGCGTCGGAGCAGTGCCCGGAGCCGGGCGAGCAGCTCGTCGAGGTCGAACGGCTTGGCGAGGTAGTCGTCGGCCCCGGCATCGAGTCCAGCGACGCGATCGGAGGTCTCGGTTCGAGCGGTGAGCATCAGGATCGGGAGGCGATCCTTCTCCGCCCGAAGCACCCGGCAGACGGTGAGCCCGTCGATGTTCGGCATCATCACGTCGAGGACGGCCACGTCGGGCCGAGACGCGTGGACGGCGGCGAGAGCGGCAGCGCCGTCGGGAACGAGGGTGACCTCGTAGCCCTCCAGCTCGAGCGCCCGTGCCAACGACTCCCGAATCGCTCGGTCGTCATCGGCCACCAGCACTCGTCCGCTCATCGCCGCCATCCTGTCAGACCGCTGTTCAGCCGGCCGTCGTGGTCACGGGGGCGTCGGCGGGCGCATCGCCATCGTCATCGGCATCGCCGTGACGGCCGGGGCCGCCGGCCGGACAGCCGTTGTTGACGATGTCGGTGATCCGCTCGGTGGCCGAGGTGCTGGCGTCTGCCACCAGCGCATCGATCACCTTCTGGACGTCGACACCCTTCTCGGTGGCCACCTGTGCGATGGTCTTGCCGGCCTCGAGCTCGGTGCGGAGCTCGTCGGCCGACAGGCCGAGCACGAACCCGGCGACGTCGAGCGACGGACCGCCCTTGCCGCGGCCACCGCGGCCGCCCTTACCGTGGTCGCCGTCGCCGTCGCCACGTGCGGGCATCGAGCTGGTGATCGCCTCGACCACTGCGGTGCGCTGCGCCTCGGTGATCGTCTTGTCGTCGACGAGACCTTGCAGGGCCTCGGTGAGCTTGGCGGACCGGTCGGGACGAGCAGTGTCGGCCGCGGTGCCGGTCGTGGTGGAACCGGTGGTGGCTGCTGCCGTGACGGCGGCCGGGGAGTTGGATGCACCGGCGAAACCGCTCGACTGCAGGATGAGGCCGGCGCCAGCGCCAGCGATGAGTCCGGCGGCGAGACCGGATGCAACGATCTTCTTCTTCATGATGTGCTCCTCGATGAGGTGGGGTGGGTGGGTAACGGACACCATCGTGAGCTCCCGAGGTGAGGGGTCTGCCGCGTGAAGGTGAGAGCGAGGTGTGAAGCCCTAGCCTCGGGCCGATCGACCGAAGGATGCTCTCTCGACGTGCGTTGCTCGCCGGCGGCGCTGCTGCACTCGGCAGCACCGTCGTTGCGCGCCAACGCACCGGAGCCAGTACGCCCACGTCGATCGAGGGCGCGGCAACCGCCACACGTCCGGCTGTGCGTTTGCGCCGCTCGGGCGGGCTGCTGTTCCCGATGACGCCGACACCACGGTGCGTTGTGCTCAACAACTTCGGTGACCCGCGCTCGGGTGGGCGCTTCCACGAGGGGATCGATCTCCTCGCCACACTCGGCCAAGAGGTATATGCCGTGGCGCCCGGCGTGCTGGTCAGCCAGGCCAACGCAACGGCGTCACTCTCGGGCAACGCCTGGGGGCACACGGCCGATGACGGGCAGTACTACTTCTACGCCCACCTGTCGGCGTTCGCCGATGGGCTCAGCGTCGGCGACCGTGTCTCTCGCGGCCAAGTGATCGGCTACGTCGGCGACACGGGCAACCCCGGTCCGGGCAACTACCACCTGCACTTCGAAGTGCATCCCGGTGGCATGCGCAGCGCGGCGGTCGATCCGCTGCCGCTGCTCGACATCTCTTTCGCGTGCACGATCTACTGAGTGACGATCTCCTCGATCCGAGCGAGCGTCTTCGTCATCGCCTCGATCGTCGAGCCCCGCAGCGGCCGCACCGCGAACGCAATCCGCTCCTGACTGATGTCCCACGTCTCGCGTACGAGCGTGCCGCCCTCCACCGGCTCGAGTTCGTAGCGCCAGATGCGGCCCCCGAACGAGCCGAGCGGCCCGAGCTTCTTCGCCGTCTGCCAGGCGATCCGCCGGTCGGGCTCGAACTCCACGACCGTGTTGACCATCGAGTACGGGAGGCCGAACTTCATCTTCATGCCGAACGTGGAGCCGAGGGTGAGTTTCTCGTCGCCGCCGGGCGCTTCGCGCACCGTGCCCGAACCGTCGATCTCGCGATGCTTGGCAGGGTTGACCAGCAGCTCGAAGATCGCCGAGGCAGGCGCCGG
>JBMOFX010000056.1:0-13114 GCA_049318665.1 Ilumatobacteraceae bacterium
CACCTCGTCGCCTACTTCTCCCCCGAGTTCGGCATCAGCGAGACACTCCCGCAGTACAGCGGCGGCCTCGGCATCCTCGCCGGCGACCACCTGAAGGCCGCCAGCGATCTCGGTGTGCCGTTGGTGGGCATCGGGCTGCTCTACGCGGAGGGCTACTTCCGGCAGCGACTCAACGCCGACGGGTTCCAGGAGGAGCGGTTCCCCCGCCTCGATCCGAGCGGGCTCCCGATCACCGACACCGGCGTGCGCGTGGTGGTCGACATCGCCGGTGAACCCGTCACCGTGCACGCATGGCGAGTCGACGTCGGCCGGGTGACGCTCTATCTGCTCGACACGGCCGTCGAGGGCAACAGTCCCGCAGCGGCCGACATCACCAACCGCCTGTACGGCGGTGATGCCGAACATCGGCTGCGTCAGGAGATCGTGCTCGGCATCGGCGGCGTTCGCGTGTTGCGAGCGCTCGGGCTGCAGCCGGAGGTGTTCCACACCAACGAAGGCCACGCAGGGTTCCTGTCGCTCGAACGGATCCGCGAGCTGGTCGGCCATGGGCTCAGCTTCGCCGAGGCGGTGGAGGCGGTGCGCGCTGGCGGTGTGTTCACCACACACACTCCGGTGCCCGCCGGCATCGACCGGTTCGAGCGCTCAGTGATGGAGCGGTACTTCGCCAACTTCGCTGCGTCGTGCGGCACCGATTTCGACACGCTGATGCAGCTCGGCCATCGCCCCGACGAGCCGGGCGAGACGCGGTTCAACATGGCGGTGATGGGACTGCGGCTCGGCGGTCGCTCGAACGGCGTTGCGCAGCTCCACGGTGTGGTGAGTCGTGAGATGTTCGCCGGGTTGTGGCCGGACATCCCGGTCGATGAGGTGCCGATCGGTGCCATCACCAACGGTGTCCACGCGCACACCTGGGTGGGTGATCCGGTGGATGCCCTCCTGCGTCGCTCGGTGGGCGGTATGTGGGACGGCGCCGACACCAACGCGTGGAAGGAGGTCGCCACACTGCCGGCGGGCGACGTGTGGTCCGCCCGCAACGAAGGTCGTGCTCAGCTCGTCGAGTTCGTGCGGTCGCGCCTCGGCGATGCGCTGCTCGACCCGGATGCTCTCACCATCGGCTTCGCCCGTCGCTTCGCCACCTACAAGCGCGCGACGCTGCTGCTGTCGCAGCCGGCTCGACTGCGCGAGTTGCTGCTCAGCGCCGACCGGCCGGTCCAGTTCGTGTTCGCCGGCAAGGCTCACCCGGCCGATCAGCCCGGCAAGGACATGATCCGCGAAATCGAACTGTTTGCCCGGCAACTCGACGTGGGGCACCGCTTCCTGTTCATCCCCGACTACGACATGGCCGTGGCGCGGTTGATGTACCACGGCTGCGACGTGTGGCTGAACAATCCTCGTCGGCCACTCGAGGCATGCGGCACGAGCGGGATGAAGGCAGCCCTCAACGGCTGCCTCAATTGCAGCATCCTCGATGGGTGGTGGGACGAGTGCTTCGACGGCGACAACGGATGGGCGATCACCTCCGCAGACGACGACCCCGACACCGGCCGACGCGACATCCGCGAGGCCACCAGCCTGTTCGGGCTGCTCGAACGAGAGATCGTGCCGCTGTTCTACAAGCGTGACGACGCCGGCGTGCCGCACGGCTGGGTCGACACGATCAAGCACAACTGGGCGTCACTCGGACCGTTCGTCACCGCAGCGCGGATGGTCCGCGACTACGTGAGTGAGCTCTACGAACCAGCCGCAGCCTCCGCACACGCCGTCGCCAACGATGACTTCGCTCGGGCTCGCTCGCTCGCGGCGTGGAAGGCCGGCGTGCTCATGGGTTGGGGCGACGTGCGTGTGCGGTCCGTCGACGCCGACACATCAGCGGCGCACGAGGGCGACACCCGCTCCGCGAGCGCGCAGGTCGACATCGACGGTCTCCAACTCGCCGACCTCGACGTGCAACTTCTGCACGGCCCGATTGCGTCGACCGGCGAGTTCATCGGCACACCCGACGTGCTGTCGATGCACCACATCGGTGACGGTCGTTTCGAAGCGACCTACCGCGTGAATGCCGCTGGCCCCTACGGCATCACGGTTCGCGTGTTGCCCGTGCACCCGGCGCTGATCACCCCGGTGGAGCTCGGTCGAGCCGCCTGGGCCGGCTGAACGGATCCGAGGCTGCTCAGCCGAGTGCGCTCAGCCGAGCGTGGCGAGGTGCGCGAGCGCAGCGGTGGCAAACCGGTCGCGTGACGTGCGGCTGTCGTGGATGAGGTGACCGGTCCCGTCGATCACTTCGGCACGGACGTGGTCGCCCGATACCGAGCGCACCTTCTCGAACGCCTCGGCTCGACAGACCGCATCGGGCTTGGTCGGGTCTGCGGCAGCGATGTACGTCGGCACCGTGAGGGGCTGTTCCACGTCGAAGACCCAGCTCATCGGCCCACCGGAGACGACGGCGTCGAGCACGGAAGCGTCGAGCTGGAGCAGCGCCGTCGCCATTGCCTCGATGGCGTCGGTGTGCAGCGACTCCCCGAACGTCGACCCGTCAGCGGTCGGTGCGGCGGTCAGGATGGCGGTGAGGGTGGCCACGTCGACGCCTGCTTCCTGCATCCGCGGCACCGATTCGCGCAGCAGCCGGAAGGAGTCACCGAGCGAGTTGCCCTCGAGCCGACCGACCGACACGAGCGGCGGGTCCTCGAGCACCATGCCGGTGACGAGGTCGGGGCGGCTCTGGCCGAGCCCAGCGGCGGTGACCCCGCCCAGCGAGTGGCCAATGACGGCAACCGGTCGCCCTGCCACCTGCTCGACCACCGCAACGGCGTCGGAGACGTAGCCCTCCGAGTGGTACTCGCCCGGCGCTCGAGCCGAACCGCCGTGGCCGCGGAAGTCGAGGCGCAGCACGCGATGCGCCGGCGTGAGGAGCGGTACCAGCCAATCCCACGTACCGGTGCCCGAGGTGATGCCGTGGAGCACGAGCACGGGAGGCGCGTCGTCGGGCCCGTCGATCGCGACGTGCAGCGCGACACCGCCGTTGTCGATCGTCACGTGCCGGGTCTGGGTGTTGATCTGGTCGTCGTCGCTCATGGGTCACCGTCCGGTGAACTCGGCCTTGCCGGGTCCGTTGTCGAGAAAGCTGCGGACGCCGATCTGGCTGTCGTCGCTGTGGAAGACCTCCGTGAACAGGCGCCGTTCGAGCGCGAGACCGTCGTGGAGCGGCAGGGCGAGGCCCTCGTCGACCGCCTGCTTGATGATCGCCTGCGCGACGCTCGCTCCCTTGGCCACCTCGGCAGCGAGGGCGAGTGCTCGCGCGTGCAACTCGTCGGGGGCGACGACCTCATCGACCAGACCGATCCGCAACGCCTCGTCGACCCGCACCTGGCGGCCCGTGATCATCAACTCCTTGGCACGCGATGGGCCGATGAGACGCGGCAGGCGCTGCGTACCCCCGCCGCCGGGGATGATCCCGAGCAGGATCTCCGGCTGGCCGAACACGGCCTTCTCACTGGCGATTCGGTAGTCGCATGCCAGCGCGAGCTCACAACCGCCGCCGAGGGCGTAACCGCTCACCGCGGCGATGGTGAACCGTGGCAGTGCGGCGACGGCGTCGAGCGCACGGTGGAATCCTCCGCCGATGCGGTCGGCCTCCTGCGGTCCGCCGAACTGAGAGATGTCGGCACCGGCGGCGAAGATCCGCTCACCACCCGTGACGACCACTGCACCGGGAAGGTCGGCGGCGAGATCTCCCACCACGTCGTGCAACGCGGCCAGAACTTCCTGCGACAGGGCGTTGACCTTCGGGTTGTTCAGCGTGATGACGGCGACGCCGTCCTCGCGACGCTCCAGCAGCACCAGCTCCGACATGCCCCGCAACCTAACCGAGGGTGTCGGCGCGCGACGGGTGCACCGAGGCACTCGGGTGTGCACAGGCGACTCGGTCGACGGCCAGGGACTCGGGTGGCGGGGGTGAGGCGTTAGGCGTCGATGCCGGCGAGCATCTCGTCGGCGGCGGCCCAGGGGTCGAGCTGGCGGAGGAAGACCTCGTGCTGGAGTTCCTCCCAGCGCTCGCCGGTCGCGATCTCACGGGCCTTCTGCTCGAGACGACGAGCGACGATCTCGCGCAGCTCCTCACGCAGTCGCTGCTCGCGTCGACGTTCGAGGTCGCCGCTGCCTTCGATGTGGGCTCGATGCGTGAGGATCGTGTCCCACAGCTCGACCACGCCGGTTCCTTCGGTGGCCACCACGCTCACGATCGGCGGACGCCAGTCCTCGTGGGCGAGATCGGACAGGTCGAGCATCTGCTCGAGATCGCGGCGGGTCTCATCCGCGCCCTTGCGGTCGGCCTTGTTGATCACGAACACGTCGGCGATCTCCATCAGGCCGGCCTTGTTGGCCTGCACGCTGTCACCCCAGCCGGGGTTCACGACCACGACGGTCGTGTCGGCCTTGCCGGCGATCTCGACCTCCACCTGGCCCACCCCGACCGTCTCGACGAGGATCCATCGACGCCCGATCGCATCGAGGAGGCGGACCGCCTCGGGTGCGGCCAGCGAGAGTCCGCCGAGGTGGCCACGGGTCGCCATCGACCGAATGAACACACCCGGGTCGGTGGCGTGGTCTTGCATGCGGACACGGTCGCCGAGGATCGCACCACCGGTGAACGGCGACGACGGATCGATGGCCAACACCGCCACCTCGATCTGCTGCCGGCGAAGGTGCCCGATGATGGCGCTCGTGAGCGTGCTCTTCCCAGCGCCTGGCGCACCGGTGAGGCCGACGGTGTAGGCGTTGCCACCGAGCGGATAGGTGAGGCGGCCGATCGCACGAGCGTCACCGCCGCCACGTTCGACGAGCGACAACAGTCGCGCCACGGCCGCACGATCACCGTCGCGGGCTGCTGCGAACAGCTCGTCGGGCGCCGCATGGCGCCGACTCATGCCACGTTCACGACTTCCGTGACACCGTCGATGCGATCTTTCATGATCCGCTCGATGCCTGCCTTCAACGTCTGCGTGCTCGCCGGGCAGGTGCCGCATGCTCCGACGAGCGTGACCGAGATGATCCCGGTCGTCTCGTCGACGTCGCGCAGCACGATGTCGCCCCCGTCTGCCTGGAGGGCTGGCCGGATGACCTCGATCGTCTCTTCAACTTGCGCGCGCATCAGTACTGGCTTTCGGAACGGGGTTGGCTCATTGAAGCAGGCCAGCCATACGATGACCACTCATGGGAACACACGCTCACCGACTCGGCATTCCCGGCTGACATGCTGGCGCACCAAGGTGGCTGGGACGAGATCCTGCTGATCCTCGGTCCCGTGCTGGTGGTGGTCGGCTTGCTGCGACTCGCGAAGAAGCGTGTCGACGCCACGACGCCACCGCCCGCAAGCACCGACGCCGAACCGCTGGACGCGCAGCCCGACAGCTGAACCCGTCATCGGCGCTCGATCGAGGCACCGACCGCGACGAGCCGACCGACCAGATCGTCGTAGCCGCGATCGATGTGGTGCACGTCGCTGATCGTGGTGGTGCCCACGGCCGCGAGACCCGCGATGAGCAGCGCAGCGCCGGCACGAATGTCGGGAGCCTTCACCTGTGCGCCGCTCAACCGCTCCCGACCGCGCACGGTCGCATGGTGACCGGTCGTGCTGATGTCGGCGCCGAGCCGACGCAACTCCTCGACGTAGCGGAACCGGCCCGGATACAGGTTCTCGGTGACGATGCCGACCCCATCGGCGACGCTGAGCATGGTGACGATCAGCGGCTTGTAGTCGGTGGCGATACCGGGGTACGGCAGTGTGGCCACGTCGATCGAACGGAGGCGACCGACACTCCGCACGGTGATGCCGTCGTGCTGGTCAACGATGTGGAGCCCCATGTCGGAGAAGCGCTGGAGGAGCATCTTCATGTGATCGGCGCGGGCACCGCGCAGGAACAGTTCGCCGCCCGTCACCGCAACAGCTGCCGCATAGGTGGCGGCTTGGATGCGGTCGGACACCGTGCGATGGCGTGTGGCGGACAACGCCCCGGGCTCGACACCGTGGACGATGAGCTTCGATGTGCCGATGCCTTCGATGTCGGCGCCCATCGACACGAGCATGTCGCACAGATCGGCGACCTCCGGCTCGCGTGCCGCGTTGTCGATGACGGTCGTGCCCTTGGCGTGCACAGCGGCGGTGACGATGTTCTCGGTCGCGCCCACGCTCGGGAACTCGAAGGTGATCTCGGTTCCGTGCAGGCGATCCGCGTGCGCTTCGACGTAGCCGTGCTCGAACGTGATCGTCGCCCCCATCGCCTCGAGGCCTCGCAGGTGCATGTCGATCGGGCGTGAACCGAAGTCGTCACCGCCGGGCAGCGACAGGCGAACGTAGCCGAACCGCCCGATGAGGGGCCCGAGCACGTTGATCGATGCTCGGATCCGTTCGACGAGCTCGTACGGTGCGACCGGGACGATTGCGCCGTTGTTGACGAGCGACAGTTGGCCGGGCGCGACCGTCGTCGTGGTGATCCCGATCGCGGCGAGGAGATCGCTCATGATCGAGACGTCGGCGATGTCGGGCACGTTGTCGAGTTGGTGCTCGCCGTCGGCCAACAACGTCGCAGCCATCAACTTCAGCACCGAGTTCTTCGCGCCGGGAACGATCACTTCGCCGTGCAACGGTGCCGAGCGATGCACGAGGATCTGTGACTGCTCGGGTGACGACATGGCTCTCCAGTATGCCCCGCCAGTACGCTCTCGCCAGTGCGCTCGGCTCCACGCAGCATCGTGAGGTCGTGGCCCCTGGCACACGCCAGCGAGGCGCTCACCCCACGCGACGATGTGGTCGCCGAGCGTGACCTCGGCGATGGACGATTCGTGCAGGAATCAGGCCCGTTCGTCGAGTACGAGCGCACCGTGCACACCGAGGGCAACCAGGTCGTCGACGTCACCAAGTACCGGCTCGACATCCCGTGGTTCGGTTGGCTCTTCCAGCGCGCCATCCGGTCGAGGTTGCAGCGACACCAGGTGACAACCGGTCCGCAGCCGGCATGGGCGCCGCCCGACCGGCTCACGGCTTACGTCGTGCGTTCGCTCGGACTGCTGGCCGCCGCGTCACTCACCGCCGCGTTCGTCAACACCCTGTTCACCCAGACCGTCAACTTCGCGGCGACCGACTTCGGGATTAGCGAGCAGGGCCAGGCCATCGCGGGCGTGATCGTGCGATGCGGCATCATCCTCGCGTTGCCGTTCACCATCCTCGCCGATCGGCTCGGGCGCCGACGGATGATCGTGCTGCTCGCGTGGCTCGCGCCGCTGCTCGCCGCCACGGGCGCGCTGGCACCGAACTTCTGGGTGCTGACCGCCACCCAAGCCATCGCGCGTCCCCTCGGCATCGCCCTCGACCTCCTGATCGGCATCGCGATCGCCGAGCAGATGCCACGCAACAGCCGCGCCTACGCCGTCAGCGTGCTGGCGATGGCCAGCGGTCTGGGTGCGGGCGTCGCCGTGGGGTCACTCCCCCTCGCCGACGTCGGTCCGAACGGGTGGCGGTTCGTGTATGCGCTCGCGCTCATCTGGTTGGTGGTGGCGGTCGACGTGTCGCGACGCCTCACCGAGACCCCGCGGTTCGAGCACCTCGTCGAGGTGCATCACGTCGGCAAAGCCCACATCAACCGACGTCGGTTCGCGATCATCAGCTCGGTGGCGTTCTTCGGCAACCTGTTCATCGCGCCGGCGTCGTACTTCCAGAACCGCTACCTCGACGACGTCCGCGGTTTCAGCGGCGCAACCATCGCGACCTTCACGCTGGTCACCGCAACGCCCGCGTCGATCGGCTTCGTCATCGGCGGGAAACTCGCCGATCTACGCGGCCGACGCCTCATCTTGGCAACGATGGTCCCGAGCGCCACGTCGGCACTCGTCGTGTCGTTCTGGGTGAGCGGCTGGCCGATGTGGGTTGCGGCGTTCATCGGTGGCCTGTTCGCCGGCGTCGCGTATCCCGCGTTCGCCGTCTACCGATCGGAGCTGTTCCCCACGGGTCGCCGCGGTCGTGCGGGTGGCTTCATCGTCACGCTCGGCCTCGCCGGCGGCAGCATCGGCATCCTGACCGCCGGGCAGCTCCTCGACCGAGGATGGAGCTACGGCACGACGATGAGCCTGCTCGCGCTCGCCCAGGTCGTCACGGCGACCGTGGTGTTCACCACCTATCCGGAGACGGCGCACCGCACGCTCGAAGAACTCAACCCGGAAGACGCTTGACCCAGTCGGCGACTGCCGCGGCCACCAACTCGTCGCTGTGCTTCAGATCGTGCCCGCGACCGTCGATCCAGACGTGTTCGACAGGACCGGCGATGGTCGCGCTCCAGTGGGTCAGCTCGTCGGGGGTGCCGAAGGTGTCGCGCGTGCCGGAGACGAACAGGCACGGAACCGAGATCTGCGGGAGGTGCTCGACCCGGAGACGGTCCGGCTTGCCCGGTGGATGCAGCGGGTACGAGATGAGGACGAGTCCGATCGCGCAAGGAACACGTCCCTCGGCCACCACCATCGAGCACATCCGACCACCCATCGATCGCCCACCGAGCACCAGCGGACCGGGACCCAGCGATGCGGCCGCATCGACCACCGCCTGCATCAGCACGGCGGGACGATCGGGCGGCTTGCGCCCGGCCAGCCGATAGGGGAAGTCAGCCCGCGCGCACCGAAGCGGCGACACCGCCTGCTCGATCGCGACCAGTGACGAGTGCGAGCTCGCCGACCCGGCGCCAGGGAAGAGCAGCACCTGTGGACGACGACGCGGACTCACGGCGTGAGGATCTTGCGCGCTTCGCCGAGATCGGCGATCGCCTTGCTGGCAATCCGCTCGTCACCCCCGTGGTCGGGGTGCACACGTCGGAGCGCGTCGCGGTACTGGGACGTGACCTCGCGCTTGGTGACCTTGCCCGTGCCGAGCGGGAAGCCGAGCAGCTCGAGTGCCCAGGCGCGCGGGTCGGCCATCGCGGCGAGCGACGTCGACGCCGTGCCAGCGAGGTTGGTGACGAACGACGGGCCGATCGGTCCGCGCCAGCGCATCGCCCGGTGCAGGACGGGCACCAGCACGCGGCGATTCGCCAGATCGAGGCGCTCGACGGCATATACCGCACCCAACACCTGCGCGAGCGGGCTGCCGTTGTCGGACAGGTCGAAGTGCACACTGTCGCCCTCGCCGGCGAGCCGGTGCGAGGTGACCGCAAGTCCGTGCCGGTCGACCTGGTATCGGTAGCGCAGCCGCGGCTGCGTGACGCGCCCACCGTCGCCGATCTGGGTGAGCAGTCGATGGACGTCGGCGACGTGGTCGGGGTCGACGTCGGGGAGGTGCGCTGCGATCACCGCACCGAGCAGCAACCCACCGAAACCGGGTGCCGGATCGACGGGCAGTACGAGATGGCCGAGCGACACACGACGCGTCGGTGCGGTGGGACGCGAGTGCCACACCTCCAGTTCGGCGAGCAGCATCGGCGACCTCAGACGGAGGGCCGCAGCAGATCGTGCAGTTGCTCGGCCGCCTCCTGGGCAGCCTCCTCGTCGGGCCCGTCCTCCACGACGAGCGCGTCGACGACCTGCTCGGCCAGTTCACACGCATCGCTCCACAGACGCGGCGTCACACCGAACGGCGGGAGGTCCGGATCGATCTCTTCGATGACGCGCTCGAGTTGCTCGATGCCATCCGGGTCGAGCGGATTGCCGCGGAGACGCTCGGCGGCCAGGAACAGCTGAGTGAGCAGCTCGGGCGCGGCCTCGCGGGCCCCATCACCGGTCGCTGTGTCGGCGTACTCACCAGCCTCGATGTCGTCGAGCAGCGCGTCGACCACCGCCTCATCTGAAGTGCTGACCAGAACGACCGCCCCCTCCCATCGGAACGGGACGCGCGCGCCGGTGAGGGCGTGTGTGAGCGACTGCCGTTCACCCGGTTCCCACTCGCCGAGGTCGTACTCCGTGGTGTCGGCGTCGTCGACCAGTTCGATCGGCGCTGCGGGGACGAACGCCTCGTCATCGACGTCGGCGCTCGGAATGCCGAGCCGCGCCTCGACGTCGGCAATCAGCAGATCGGCTGCGTCTTCGACGTCCTCGGGGACGACGAGTTCGGTGCCGTCCCAACCGTGGGGAATCTCGGCATCCGCCAATGCGGCAGCGAGCTCAGCCTGCTGATCGAACGTCCAGCGCGACAGGTCGTAGAAGACGCGTGCTGCATCAGGATCGTTGGGGTTCCAGTCCGTCATGGGCGTCCGATCGGGTCGGGGGACAGTTCGACGCTACCCCTGGTCGACCCGTCAGCGCACGTGGAGCTCGAGGAAGCGCTCGGTGCGCTCGTACTCGTCACGCTGGTGCTCGGGGTTGCGAAACCCGTGCCCCTCACCCGGATAGACGATGAGTTCGACGTCGCCACCAGCCGACGCAATCCGGTCGGCGAGCTCCCGACTCTGTGCGACGGGCACGACGGGGTCGTCCTCGCCGTGGAACACGAGGAGCGGCGTTGCGATGCGGTGCGCAAAGGTGACAGGCGAGCGATCGAGGTAGCGGGCATCGACTGCCGGCGTGCCGGGCTCGCCGACGAGCGAACGAACGCTGTGGCGCTCGAAGCGGTGGCTCCGCTCGGCGAGGTCGAGCAGGTCGGTGACGGGGTACGACACCACGGCGGCGCAGGCAAGGTCAGGATGTCGACCCAGGATGCCGAGCACGGTGAACCCGCCGGCGGAGCCGCCCATCATCACGGTTCGTTCCGGCGCACCGATCGATCGAGCGTGCAGAGAGCGAACGACGGCGGCGGTGTCGTCGACGTCGAGCTCGCCCCAGCGTCCGTTCATCGACTGCTGGTGTGCTCGACCGTGACCGGTGGATCCGCGGTGGTCGGGGATCACGACGTCCCAGCCCCGCGATCGCCAGAACTCGATGCGCGGCATGAACGCGACCTGCCACTGATCGGTCGGGCCTCCGTGGACCCATGCGATGAGTCGCCGCGGTTCGCCAGCGACGCGCTCTGCTTCGTAGAGGCGTGCCGGCACCACACCACCATCGACTGCCGTCACCTCGATCAGCACGGGCTCGACGAGGCTCGCCCGATCCCACGTGGCGATCGGAGCCGTCGCGACGACCGATCGGGCGCCCGATCTGGCGTCGTACAGCACCACCTCCGTCGGGGTTCGCGCGCCCGAACGCAGGGCGACGATCCGATCACCCACCCACGACAACTGACCGTGCACGCCACGGCCGAGCTCGCGCACCTCACCGGTCGCAACCAACGCCACGCACAGCCGTCCGAACCCGTCCTCGTTGCGTGTGAACGCGATCGCCGAGCCGTCGCCGGACACGGCGAACGAACGTTGGCCAGGCCCCCACGTCGGGCCCGCGTGCTCGAACGGCTCGTCGACGAGTGGGCGGTCGCCGACCCACACGACGAGGTACCCGGTGTCGTCGCGGACCGACACGAGCGTGCCGTCGGGGAGGAACCGCGGTTGCTGGACACTCGACGAGGGCCGGAGCACGCTCTGGCGGTCATCGTCGATGCCGCGTCGCTCGATCCGAGACGCATCCCACGGCATCGAGGGCACATCCCACGCAACCCACGCGACCTCACGACCGTCGGGCGTGAGCTGCGGGTCGAACACGAACTCGCCACTGCCGTCGTCGAGACGACGCGCTCGCCCGTCGTCGAGCGATACGGCCCATACCTCGGCCTGGTCGACGATGTAGACGACGAGCGACGACAGCGGCGTGGTAGCGGGCGCCTGTGCCACACGCTCCGGACCTTGATGCGTGATCGGACGCCCGAGCGTCCCGTCGAGCGGCTGCAGCCACAGGTTGCCATCGACCGCGGCGTAGACCACTGCGTCAGCGTCGGGCGTGAAGGTCCAACATCCGCCACCGAGGCCGCGGCCCGGTCGTGGTGCGGGCACGGTGGGCAAGACGCGGGGGTGGCCGATCACACCGCCGTCGGAGCCGAGGTCCTGGATGACGAGCGCGGTCTCACCCGCGTGCGAGACGGCGTACACGACAGACTCGCCGTCCGGCGTGAGACGTGGCTCGGTGATCTCACGCGCGCCGATGCACGCGTCGATGGGCACAGGGCTTGGCACCGCTCCGACGATACCCGCGCAGGGCTGCGGCACGAGTGGGGCCCGTGGGACCGGGTACGGTTCACGTTGATGACTGCTCCCGATCGCAACCTCGCTCTCGAACTCGTCCGTGTCACCGAGAGCGCTGCGCTCGCCGCATCACGCTGGGTAGGTCGCGGCGACAAGCTCGGTGCTGATGCCGCCGCGGTCGACGCGATGCGGACCGTGCTGTCGACCGTGCCGATGGACGGCATCGTCGTCATCGGCGAGGGCGAGAAGGACGAAGCGCCGATGCTGTACAACGGCGAGCACGTGGGCGACGGGAACGCCCACCAGGTCGACGTCGCGGTCGATCCGATCGACGGCACGAGCCTCACGGCGCTCGGACGTGCCAACGCCATCGCCGTCATCGCGGTCAGTGATCGCGGCAGCATGTTCGACCCGGGCCCGTGCTTCTACATGAGCAAGATCGCGGTCGGCCCCGACGCAGCCGGCTCGATCGACATCACCGCGAGCCCCACGCAGAACCTGCGGTGGATCGCGAAGGCGAAAGGCGAGAGCGTTCGCGACCTCACCGTCGTCATCCTCGATCGGCCTCGCCACGATGAACTGATCAACGAGGTCCGCGCCAGCGGCGCCCGCGTGAAGCTGATCACCGACGGCGACATCTTCGGCGCGATCGCCACGTCGTGGCCCGACGCCGGTGTCGACGTGCTGTTCGGTGTCGGTGGCACGCCGGAGGGCGTCATCGCCGCCGCGGCGCTGAAGTGCATGGGTGGCGAGATCCAGGCGCGACTGTGGCCGCGCAACGAGGCCGAGCAGCAGGCCTCCATCGCAGCGGGCTACGACCTCGACGCCGTGCTCACCACCGACGACCTCGTGCGTGGCGACAACGCGTTCTTCGCCGCAACCGGGATCACCGACGGCGAACTGCTCCGCGGCGTGCGGTTCACCCCGCGGGGTGCATCAACCGAGAGCCTCGTGATGCGCAGCCGTAGCGGCACCGTGCGGCGTGTCGAGGCGTTCCACCGACTCGACAAGCTCACCAGCTTCGCCGCGGTCGA
>JBMOFX010000057.1:0-13083 GCA_049318665.1 Ilumatobacteraceae bacterium
CGCCGCGCCCCCGAGCAGTGGCATCTCTTTCAACCCAACTGGCCGAGCGACCCCGGCTACTGACCTCTCGACGTTTGGCGACAGATGACTACACTGTCGTCATGAGTGTTGTGTCGATTCGTTTCTCCGATCAGCCGGTTCACGAGCGTCTGCGCGAGACGGCCCGTCGTCAGCACGTCTCACTGTCGAACTTGGCGGAACGGCTGATCGACGAAGGGCTGCGGACCGAGGCGCATCCGTTGGTGATCTTTCGATCCGGGGCGGGCGGACGTCGGGCAGTGCTCGTGGGCGGGCCCGAGGTGGCCGATGTCGTCGGCGCGATCGTCGGCGGTGACGTACCGGCGACCGATCGACGATCTCGTGCGGCCGACGTGCTGAATGTCTCCGAGACCATGGTCGATGCAGCGTTGGCCTACTACGCGGACTTCACGGAGGACATCGACAGCCTCTTGGCTGAGCGTGCACGTCGGGCCGATGAGGCGGAGGCGGCGTGGCGACGCCAGCAGGCGCTGCTCGAACGTTGAAGCTCTTGCTCGACGAGATGCATGCGCCGTTGGCCGCTGACGCGTTACGGGCCGACGGTCACGACGTCGTTGCGGTTGCCGCGACGCCAGCGCTTCGGGGCACCTCCGATGAAGACCTGCTGACGTACGCGGCCGCTCACAGGCTCATCATCGTCACCGAGAACGTTGTCGACTTCGCCGCGATCGCCTCCGCGTGGGCGATGGAGGGACGACCCCATGCTGGGTTGATCTTCACGAGCCCGAAGCGGTTCAACCGCGCCGCCGTCGCGTACCCGGGCAACTTGATGGTGGCGCTGCGGGCACTGCTGGGCAACCCACCGGACATCGGTGCCTCAGGAACGTGGTGGCTCTCGTGATGCGTGCTTCTGCTCCTCGGCGGCGTGCGGCTCAGGTCGGGTAGTCCTGCAGGGTGCGGCCGTGGCTGCGGTCGGTGATCTCGCCGGCCCGAGCGCGGAACTCGGCGAGCAGCGCGGTGCGATCGATGGTGAGGAGTTGCCGATCGCGCATCAGGACCTTGCCGTCGACGATCGTGGTCTGAACATCAGATGCGCGTACGGAGTACACGAGCGCCGCGGCGAGATCGTGCACGGGCTGGCAGTGGAAGCCCGAGACGTCGACCAGGATCACGTCGGCGCGCGCCCCGACGCGGAGCTCGCCGAGTTCGCCGGACTGTCCGGCCACCGCAGCTGAGCCTGGCCCGGCCAGGTGGAGGGCGAGCGCCGTGGTGAACCACGTCGAATCGCCGTTCCATTGCTTCTGCGAACACCCGGCGAAGCGCATCGACTCGAGGATGTCCATCGTGTTGTTCGAGGCGGGGCCGTCGGTGCAGTAGCCGACTGGCACCCCCGCGTCGAGGAGGTCGCGGATCGGCGTCAGCGGGCCGAGCGCGAACTTCAAGTATCCCTTCGGCCCGTGCGTGACGCCGACGCGATCGCGATGGGCGCCGAGCAGCACCACGTCGCGATCGATCAGGCCGTTGCCGTGAGCGATGATCACCCCGGCATCGAGCACGCCCGTCTGTTCGAGGATCTCGGTGTGGGTGAGGCCGCGCTCGGCGATGCTCACCTCGGTCTGATGAATGTCCTCCGCAGCGTGGGTGTGCACGCGCACGCCGATCCGACGGGCCGCGTCGGCAGACGCGCGGAGGTCGTCGTCGTTGCACGTGTAAGGGGAGTGCGGTGCGAGCGAGGTGGTGATCCGTCCGCCTGCCGCCCCGTGCCACTGCTCGGCGAACGAGGCTGATTGCTCGAAGCCAGCCGACCCCTGTGAGCTGAAGAATGCCCAGCCGAGGTTGGCGCGCACACCGCTCTCAATGACCGCGCGCGCCGCGTCTTCCATGAAGAAGTAGTGGTCGACGAAGGTGGTGACACCGCTCTCGATCATCTCCGCAGCAGCGACCAGCGTGCCCACGTAGACATCGTTGGCGCCGACGTTGACCTCCATCGGCCAGATGTAGTCGTTGAACCACGAACCGACCGTCACGTCCTCGGCCGACCCGCGCAGGAAGGTCATCGCCGCATGGGCGTGGGTGTTCACGAGACCGGGCAGCAGCACCTGGCCGTGCGCATCGATCACCTCGGCTGCGTTGCTCGGCCCGTCGGAGGTGGGGCGGATCGACGTGATCCGACCCCCGGTGATCTCGAGGGTGGTGCCGGGTGCGAACGAGGTGCGGTCGTGTGCAGCCTCCACGAGCGCCGTGGCATTGATGATCGCAAGGTCGGGCCGGGGGAGGACGGGAGCAGAGTCAGTCACGAGAAGGCCTCGAACAGCTCGCCGATGGCCTTCAACTGGCCACCGGTCGTCGACGACATCACGGCGATCGGCAGCACACCGGCGTCGAACCACGCGTCGAGCCGCTCGCGCACCTCGCCGGCGCTGCCGGAGATCGTGCAGTCGTCGATCCACTGATCCGTCATCAGTCCCGGGAGTGCGTCGCGATCACCGGACGCCAGCGCCGATTCGATGGCGACCATCTCGGACTCGTACCCGGCCTGCTTCCAGTAGTTGCGGTAGTTCGGCAGCGACACGTAGCCGGTGAGGGTGCGGCGATGGATTGCTCGCGCGGCGTCGTGGTCGGCATCGATCACCGTGGGCACCATGTTCGCGAGCGCGAACCCCTCACGCCGATCCTCTGGGATCCGCGCCACCTGGACCGGGATGTACGACAACGACGCGTTCGCCCAGATCGCGCCCTCGGCGACGTCGAGCGCGAGGTCGAGCATCTTGTCGCGCAGCGTTGCCAGCCAGATCGGGGGCAGCGGGCCCGACGCACGCTCGGCGCCGCGGATCCCGTCCACGTACGCGCGCATGTCGGACAGCGGCTTGCCGGTCGCGATGCCGAGCCGTCCCATGGCGGGCGCATGGCTGACACCGAGGCCGAGCCGGAAGCGTCCGTTGCTCACCTCGGCAAGGTGCCCGGCCGTGACCGCCAGTTCGGCGTGGTGGGTGTGGTAGATCGGCTGGATGCTCGTCCAGAACGGGATGCGCGACGTGACGTGAGCGAGTGACCCGCACAACGCGAGGTTGCCGTGGATGCCGGGGCTGGCGAGGCCTGCGAACCCACGTCGGTCGGCTTCGGCCGCCACGTCGAGCAGCGCCTGCCGCTTCGTCGGGGTACCGATGACGGAGAGGGCAGGCAAGCGGGTCATGGACGCACGGTAGTGTGCGCCGATGGCCGAATCGCAGGTGTCGCGTGCCCGGCCGATCACTGCCCGGCCGCTGCGAGTCGGCATGGTCTGCCCCTACAGCCTGTCGGTGCCGGGAGGCGTGCAACAGCAGGTGATGGGGCTCAGCCGCGAGTTGCGCGCGATGGGCATCGAGGTTCGTGTGCTCGCACCGTGCGATGGCCCGCCGCCGGCCACGTTCGTCACGCCGCTCGGCAACAGCCTGCCGACGTCGGCCAACGGCTCGATGGCACCACTCGCTCCGGATCCGTCGGCCCAACTGCGGACGATTCGGGCCCTCACCGACGAGGACTTCGACGTCCTGCACCTGCACGAACCGTTTACGCCCGGGCCGACCCAGACCGCAGTGTTGCTGCACACCGCCCCGATCGTGGCGACCTTCCACTCAGCGGGCGAGAGCTCGGCGTACCGTTACCTTCGTCGCCCCGTGCTGGCGGCAAGTCATCGCATCGCGCATCGTGTCGCGGTGTCGAAGGACGCCGAGGAGCTCCCCAAGCGTTACATCGGCGGGGAGTACGAGATCCTCTACAACGGAGTCGAACTCGACGCGTACCGGTCGTCGCCCACGTTCCCGCGGTCGGGTCCGACGATCTTCTTCTGTGGCCGACACGAGGAGCGAAAGGGTCTCGACGTGCTGCTGGCCGCGATGGCGCAGCTCCCCGACGACGTGCGTCTCTGGGTGGCGGGCACCGGTCCGGATACGTCGCGATTGCGCGATCAGTACGCGACCGACCGGCGCATCGAGTGGCTCGGCAGGATCAGCGACGCTGACAAGATGGCCCGCCTCAAGGGTGCGTCGGTGTTCTGCGCGCCGTCGTTGCACGGCGAGTCGTTCGGCGTGGTGCTGATCGAGGCGATGGCCGCGTGCACGGCGATCGTGGCGAGCGGCATCGACGGCTACCGCAACGTGGCCACCGACCACATCGACGCCTTGCTGGTGCCCCCCGGCGACCCGATCGCGTTGGCCGACGCACTGAAGCGGGTCGTGTACGACCAGGCGTTGCGCGAGCGACTTGTTGCTCGCGGTGCGGTCCGCGCCGACGACTTCTCGATGCGGGCGCTCGCTGGTCTGTATGCCGACCGGTACCGGATCATCGCGGCTGATCGGATCGCGCGTCGCCTGGCGGAGTCCGTCGCGCCGCCGTCGCCGACACGCCGTATGATCGCGAAGGTCCTCGGCCGTCAGCCGGTCTGAGGCTCGAAAGGATTCGACTCATGCTCTGGATCGTCCTCGCCGTCGTGGCACTGCTGGTCATCGGCGCCATCCTCATCTACAACGGTCTCATCCGTAGTCGGAACCAGGTGGAGAACGCCTGGTCACAGATCGATGTGCAGCTCAAGCGGCGAATCGACCTCATCCCCAATCTCGTCGAGACAGTGAAGGGCTATGCCGCCCACGAGAAAGAGACGCTCGACGCGGTCATCCAGGCTCGCAATCAGGCGATCGCCGCGCCGGGCGACCCGCACGCGCAGGCCAATGCCGACAACGTGCTCACCGGGGCGCTTCGCCAGGTGTTCGCGCTCAGCGAGGCCTACCCCGACCTGAAGGCCAACCAGAACTTCCTCGCGTTGCAGGAGGAGCTCACTGCGACCGAGGGCCGAGTGGCCTACGCGCGGCAGTTCTACAACGACTCGGTGCTCACCTACAACAACAAGATCCAGCAGTTCCCGTCCGTGGTCTTCGCCAGCATGCTGAAGTTCGAGAAGAAGGAGTACTTCGAGGCTGACGAGGCTGCGAAGACGGTGCCCGACGTCAGCTTCTGACGAGCCTGCGGGGCATGACCCCGATGAGCGCATCGTCCCCGTTACCCTGACCGGTCCATGTTCGAACTGATCAGAGCGAACCGCCGCAAGAGCATCTTGCTCGTCGCCGGTTTCGTTGCCTTCCTCGCCCTCGTCGGCGCAGCCATCGGCGCCCTCACCGGCTACGGCCTCACGGGCACGCTGATCGCGCTCGTCATCTCCGGCGCGATCGCCTTCGCGTCGTACTGGAAGGCCGATGCCATTGCCCTGTCGGTGAGCCGTGCGCGGCCCGCCGATCCCACGGAGTACAAGCGCCTCCACAACCTGGTGGAAGGGCTCTGCATCGCAAGCGGACTCCCGAAGCCGCGGGTCTACATCATCGACGATCCGGCACCGAACGCCTTCGCCACCGGCCGCGATCCGCGCCATGCGGCGATCGCGGTGACGAGCGGTCTCCTCGAGAAGTTGAACCGGGTGGAGCTGGAGGGTGTCGTCGCGCATGAGCTGTCGCACATCCGCAACTACGACATCCTCGTCTCCACCCTCGCGGTCACGCTGGTGGGCGCGATCGCGCTGCTCACCGACACGGCGATCCGGCTGATGTGGTGGAACGGCGGCCGGGTCGCACGAAGCGGCGATCGCGGCGACGGGGCGAACCCGCTGGCGTTCGTCGGGTTCGCGCTGCTGATCTTCGCCCCGATCCTCGCAAAGGCGATGCAGGCGACGATCAGCCGCCAGCGCGAGACGCTCGCCGATGTGAGCGCCTGCCAGATGACCCGCTACCCGCCGGGGCTGATCTCTGCGCTCGAGAAGTTGCGCGACGACACGACGGTCACCCACTCGGCCACGACTGCGACGGCGCACATGTGGATCGAACAGCCCATGTCGGGTGTCGGTGACAGCGGCAAGCTCGGCAGGGTCCACCGATTGTTCGACACGCATCCGCCCTTGGAGGAACGGATCGCGCTGCTGAGGGAGTTGTGAGATCCACCTGCGCGCGAGCGGCCACCGCAGCGATCGCCGGCTTCGCGCTCCTGCTGACCGCGTGCGGTGGCAGCGATACGAGTTCCGCCACGTCCACCTCGGCAGCTCCGACCACGGAGGCGCCCACGACGACCGCTGCGCCACCCACCACCGATGAGTCGACCACCACCACGGTGGTCGAGGGACCGACCCAACCGCTCACCGGGCTGCCGCTCAGCGATCCGGCGGCCGCCACGCGCGAGGCGATGGTCGTGAAGATCGACAACCACCCCGACGCCCGCCCGCAGTTCGGTCTCAACCAGGCCGACATCGTGTTCGAGGAGAACGTCGAGAACCTCACCCGGTTCGCGGCCGTGTTCCAGGGCACGGTGCCCGACCGAGTCGGACCCGTTCGCTCGGGACGCACGCAGGATGTGAACCTGCTCGGCTCGCTCGCAAGCCCGATGTTCGTGTGGAGCGGTGGCAACCCGACGGTGACCAAGGCGATCAAGAACAGCGACCTCATCAACCTCAGCCCAACGGCCACCGGCAACGAGGGGTTCTTCCGCCAAAAGCGCGGTGGCGAGGCGTACGAGCACACGCTCTATGCGCGCCCGCCGGACCTGTGGGCTGGCTTCAGTCCACCGGATGCCACGGCCCCGCCCGAGCAGTTCACCTATCGCGATGCGGGGACGTCACCCGCCGGGGTGCCGTCGGCAGGTGTCGACATCAAGATGGACAACGTCAACGTCGGTTGGACGTGGGACGCAGCCTCGTCGAGCTATCTGCGCACCATGGGTGGCCGGGCCCACAACGATGCGACCCTCGGTCAGGTGAACGCGGCAAACGTCGTGGTGCTCGTGGTCGACTACAAGCAGAGTCCCGCCGACCCGAACAGCCCCGAGGCGCAGACCGTCGGCACGGGCAAGGCAGTCGTCTTCGCCGGCGGCAACCTCGTGGCGGGCACCTGGAGTCGCGCCGACCGCCTCGACCCGTTCACCCTCACTGCGGATGACGGCAGCACGATCGAGTTGACGCCGGGTCGCACCTGGGTTGAGCTAGCACGCGCGGGGAAGACTGCGCCACGCTGACGCCACCTGACCCTGTGCCACATGTGCTGTGGGTCGCGAACACCCCGGCGGGTACCATGGCCGGATGACCTCGAATCCATCCTCCACGGGAACCTTCCGCGTGAAGCGCGGCCTCGCCGAGATGATGAAGGGCGGCGTCATCATGGACGTCGTCACCCCCGGGCAGGCGATCATCGCCGAAGATGCCGGAGCCTGCGCGGTGATGGCCCTCGAGCGCGTGCCCGCGGACATCCGTCGTGACGGCGGCGTCGCCCGGATGAGCGATCCCGAGATGATCGAAGGCATCCAGGCTGCGGTCAGCATCCCGGTGATGGCCAAGGCTCGTATCGGCCACTTCGTGGAGGCACAGATCCTCGAGGCGCTCGGGGTCGACTACATCGACGAGAGCGAAGTGCTCACACCCGCCGACGAGACACACCACATCGACAAGTTCGCGTTCACCGTCCCGTTCGTCTGTGGGGCCACCAATCTCGGCGAGGCGCTGCGGCGGATCAGCGAGGGTGCGTGCATGATCCGCTCGAAGGGTGAGGCCGGCACCGGCAACATCGTCGAGGCGGTGCGCCACCTGCGCAACATCCTCGGTGACATCAAGCGCATCGGTGCCGCCAACGACGCGGCCGAACTGTTCCAGTGGGCCAAGACGCTGCAGGCGCCGCTGCCGCTCGTGCAGGAGATCGCAGAGACCGGCGCCCTGCCGGTGCCGCTGTTCTGCGCCGGCGGCATTGCCACGCCAGCCGACGCTGCGCTCGCCATGCAGTTGGGTGCCGAAGCCGTGTTCGTCGGGTCGGGCATCTTCAAGAGCGACGATCCTGCGCCGCGGGCGAAGGCGATCGTCGAGGCGACGACCCACTTCCGCGATGCGCACATCCTTGCGAAGGTCAGCCGGGGCCTCGGTGCACCCATGACCGGCATCGGCATGGATGAGATCAACCAGCGGTACGCCGAGCGCGGCTGGTGAGATGAGCTCGTCGGCGGGGGAGCAACCCCCAGGTGGATGTGGCTCGCGACCCGGTGATCGGCGTTCTCGCGTTGCAAGGTGCGTTCGAGGCGCATCAGCGCGTTCTCGCTGACCTCGGCGCGTGCACGCGGCAGGTCCGCACCCCCGACGACCTCGTTGCCGTCGATGCATTGGTGATGCCCGGCGGGGAGAGCACGACGATGTCGAAACTCCTCGACTCGACAGACCTGTTCGATCCGCTCGCCCAACGACTCTCGAGTGGGTTTCCGGTGTTCGGCACCTGCGCAGGGATGATCCTGCTCGCGACCGACGTGCTCGACGGGCGGCCCGACCAACACAGCTTCGGTGCGATCGAACTCAGCGTGCGGCGCAACGGCTACGGCCGTCAGATCGACAGTTTCGAGAGTGACATCGACATCGAGGGTTTCGACACGCCGCTCCACGCCGTGTTCATCCGGGCGCCGAAGGTCGAGTCGGTCGGCCCGGACGTGCACGTGCTCGCCCGGCACCACGGCGTGCCGGTGCTCGCACAGCACGGCAACGTGCTCGTGGCCTCATTCCATCCCGAGCTCACCGACGACCACCGCCTTCATGCGACCTTCCTTCGGATGGTCCATACTTCCGACATCAACACCGACATCAACACCGACATCAGCGCGGCTGCGGTGCCGCGTCTCTGACCACATCCCAGCCACGGAGCAACGACATGTCCGGCCATTCCAAATGGGCAACGATCAAGCACAAGAAGGGTGCAGCCGACGCGCGCCGCGCCAAGGTCTTCGCGAAGCTGGCCCGCCAGCTCGAGGTGGCTGCTCGCGACGGCGGCGGCGACCCGTCGACCAATGCCACCTTGCGCACGATGGTGCTCAAGGCCAAGGCAGCGTCGATGAACAACGATCTCATCGACCGGGCGATCAAGCGAGGCACTGGCCAGACCGACGGTGGCACCTACGAGTCGGTCACCTATGAGGGATACGCGCCCGGCGGTGTCGGTCTGCTCATCGACGCACTCACCGACAACCGCAATCGCACCAGCGCGGATGTCCGCAACGTGTTCAGCAAGCTCGGCGGGTCGCTCGCCGAGCCCGGCGCCGTCGGCTGGCAGTTCAGCCGCAAGGGCGTGATCCTCGCGGTCGGGTCCGAGGACGAGGTGATGCTCGCTGCGCTCGACGCAGGCGCCGACGACGTCGCCGCCGACGGCGAGGGCTGGCGGATCACCTGCGAACCGTCACTGCTGTACGAGGTGCGCGACGCACTCGAGGCCGCGAAGATCGTGGTCGAGTCGGCGGAGTCGACGATGGTGTCGTCGACGATCATCGAGGTCACCGATCCCGACGACGCGAAGAAGATCCTTCGCATCGTCGATGCGCTCGAGGACAACGACGACGTGCAGGACGTGTACGGCAACTTCGACATCAGCGACGAGATCATGGAGACAGTTGGATGAGCATCGGCATCGGCGATCGCGCCCCTTCGTTCACCCTGCCGGCCACGGGCGGCGGCTCGGTTTCGCTGTCCGACTACGCCGGCCGCCCCGTGGTGCTCGTGTTCTACCCAGGCGACGACACGCCGGTATGCACCAAACAACTCAACACCTACAACGACGGCCTCGACAGCTTCGAGCAACTCGACGCCCAGGTGCTCGGCATCTCGGCCCAGGGACTCGACAGTCACGAAAAGTTCAGCGGCAAACACGGCTTCAAGTTCCCGCTGCTGGCCGACACCGACAAGAAGGTCGCTGGGCTGTACGGGACGCTCGGTCCGATCGGCTTCCCGCGGCGCAGCGTGTTCATCATCGACGCCGAGGGTGTCGTTCGGTACGCGCACCGTGCGATCGCGGGTCTCACGTATCGCCCCGTGAGCGAGCTCGTCGAGGTGCTGCAGACCCTGCGCTGATTGCCACCGGGCGGGCGAGGCGCGCTGCTAAGGTCGTACGCATGTTCGCCCCGTTGCGCGTGCTCGGCATCGATCCGGGCCTCACCCGATGCGGTTACGCCGTCATCGAGGCACGTGGCAGCCACCAGATCGCAGCGCTATCGCTGGGCGTCATTCGCACGCCAGCGACCGATCCACTCCCGGCGCGCCTCGGTGCGTTGAAGCTCGAGCTCGCCGCACTCATCGCCGAGTTCCAGCCGCACGCAGTTGCGGTCGAGCAGGTGTTCTTCCAGTCGAACGTCCGCACGGCGATGAGCGTCGGCCAGGCGAGTGGCCTCGCCCTCGCGGAGGCCGCCGTCGCCGGGTGCGACGTCGTGCAATACACGCCGAGCCAGGTGAAGTCGTCCGTCACCGGCAGTGGCGCCGCAGGGAAGGCGGCGGTGCAGCGGATGGTGCAGGTACGCCTCGGGCTCAGCCGTCCACCGCAACCTGCCGACGCTGCCGATGCCGCAGCGCTCGCGCTGTGCCACCTCGCGATGGCGCCGCTCAACGCAAGCATCGCTCGCAGTCGTACGGTGAGCGTGTTGCGATGATTGGTTCGCTGCGCGGCGCCGTGCTCGAACGGTTGGGCGATTCATCCGTTCTTGTCGAGGTCGGTGGTGTCGGCTACATCGTGTCGGTCACGCCGCGGACGCTGGCCGAACTCGAGCCCTCGTCGCCGGTGTTCCTCTATGTGCACCACCACATCCGCGAAGACGCGCAGACCCTCTTCGGGTTCCGCTCGCGTGACGAACGCACGACGTTCGAGATCCTCATCGCGACGCATGGCATCGGTCCGGCACTGGCGATCGCGATCCTCGGCACGCACTCCCCATCGGCGCTCGTCGGCATCGTGGCCACCGGGGATCTTGGTGCGCTCACACTCGTGCCCGGTGTCGGCAAGAAGACCGCCGAGCGACTGCTGGTCGAGCTCCGCAACCGACTCAGCCTCCCGATGCTCGACCCCGTGGGGGTGGGTGGCGGCGGTGGTGTCTCGTCGTCTGGCACCGTCGTGAGCGATGTGCGCGAGGCGTTGGTCGGCCTCGGCTACGGCGTCGAGGAGGTCCGTGACGCGCTCCGCGAGCTCGACGCGTCATCTGATGCATCGTCGATGCTGCGCGACGCGCTCAAGCTGTTGGGGGCCAAGCGTGCGTGACGAGTTCCTCGACCCCGGTGTCGCCGACGACGTCGAGCAGGTCGACGACGTCGGCCTTCGCCCGCGACGACTGTCGGAGTTCGTCGGCCAACGCGAGCTGAAAGAACACCTCGCGATCGTGCTCGAAGCAGCGAAGAAGCGAGGGCAGCCAGCCGATCACTTGCTCCTCGCCGGTCCGCCAGGCCTCGGCAAGACGTCGATGGCTGGCATCGTTGCCGCCGAGATGGGTGTGCACCTGCACATCACCTCTGGCCCGGCACTCGAACGTGCCGGCGATCTCGCTGCGATCCTCACCAAGTTGGAGGAGGGCGACGTCCTCTTCATCGACGAGATCCACCGGCTGTCGCGCTCCGTCGAGGAGATCCTGTACCCCGCGATGGAGGACTTCCAGCTCGACATCGTGGTGGGGAAGGGCCCGGCCGCGTCGAGCATCCGACTCACGCTGCCGCCGTTCACGCTCATCGGGGCCACCACCCGCACCGGGATGATCACCGGTCCGCTGCGCGACCGATTCGGCCTCGTTGCACGGCTCGACTACTACACCGACGACGAGCTCGAAGCGATCGTCGTTCGTGCGGCCGGCATCTTGCACGTCGACATCCAGACCGAGGGCGCGTGGGAGATCGCGCGCCGCTCGCGCGGCACGCCGCGCATCGCCAACCGCCTCCTGCGTCGGGTGCGCGACTACGCCGAGGTGCGCGGTGATGGCACGATCAGCGAAGCCACAGCGAAAAAGGGTCTGCAGCTGTTCGGCGTCGATCAACTCGGGCTCGACAAGGTCGACCGGGCGATCCTCACCGCGATCTGCCAGCAGTTCGGCGGTGGTCCGGTGGGCCTCAGCACCGTGGCGATCAGCGTGGGGGAGCAACCCGAGACGGTGGAGGACATGTACGAGCCGTTCCTCATCCAGCAAGGCATGGTGGCGCGCACTCCACGCGGCCGCATTGCGATGCCAGCCGCATGGACTCACCTCGGCCTCGCCGTCCCGCCCGACCGCGGCTCCGCCGCATCCCTGTTCGATTGACGACCAGGGCGTTTGCGTAACCTCGCCGGCATGCGCCTCGCTGACTTCGACTACGAGCTCCCGCCCGACCGAATCGCGCAAGAGCCGATCGAGCCACGGGATGCAGCTCGGCTGCTGGTCGACCGTGGTGACGCGTCACCCGAGCACCGTCACGTCCTCGACCTCGCGGAGCTGCTCCAGCCGGGTGACCTGCTCGTGGTCAACGACTCGAAGGTCATCCCTGCGCGGCTGAAGCTGGCGAGGTCGAGCGGGGGAGCCGCCGAGGTGCTGTTGCTCGAACCGCTCAACGCTGAACGTCGCCGCTGGGAGGCGATGGTGAAGCCGGCGCGCAAGCTGCGCAATGGCGAGCGCCTGCTCACCTCCAGCGGCCGTGAGCTGATCGAGGTGGGCGATCGGAGTGCCGCCGGCGACACCACCATCGTCACGATCATCGGTGATGCCGACCCGATCGAGCTGCTGATGCAGTTCGGCGAGATGCCGCTCCCGCCGTACATCACGACACCGCTTGCCGAGAACGACCGGTACCAGACCGTCTACGCCGCGGAGCCGGCGTCCGCGGCTGCGCCGACGGCGGGTCTCCACTTCACCCCGGAACTGCTCGAACGGATCGCGGCCATCGGTGTGGAGACGGCGCGTGTCGAACTCGTCGTCGGTCTCGACACGTTCAAGCCGGTGAGCGAGGGCGATCCGACGCAGCATCCGATGCACAGCGAGCGCTATCGCGTTCCCGCGGACACGTTGGCGCGATGTCGTGAGGCGAAGCGAGTCGTCGCCGTTGGCACGACGACGGTTCGCGCGCTCGAGAGTGCCGCGGGCTTCGGCGAGCTCGAGGGTCGAACCCGCCTGTTCATCCACCGCCCCTACGACTGGCAGGTGGTCGACCTGATGATGACCAACTTCCACATGCCACGAACGACACTGCTGATGATGATCGATGCCTTCGTCGGCGAGCGGTGGCGGCGTCTGTACGAGACCGCCCTAACGGAGGAGTACCGCTTCCTGTCGTTCGGCGACGCGATGCTGCTC
>JBMOFX010000058.1:0-12829 GCA_049318665.1 Ilumatobacteraceae bacterium
TGGACCGAGCACGTGTCGCGCGCCGGCCAGCAGTACACCGACCCGCCCGTCGCCTGACCGTCGTCTGACCGGCGCCGCCGTCCGGGCATGTCCGCCCGCTACCGTCGACCTCCGTGCGTGCCACCTCCATCGGCCATGCCGGCATCCTGATCGAGACCCAGTGGGGATCGATTCTGTGCGACCCCTGGTTCGATCCGGCGTTCTTCGGATCGTGGTTCGTCTTCCCCCGCAACGATCAGCTGAGCCCCGAGCTACAGCACGCGATTGAGCATCCGGACTACCTCTACATCAGCCACATCCACGGTGATCACCTCGACGAGACGTGGCTACCGAACCACGTGAGCCGTGCGGCGACGGTGCTGCTGCCGGGGTACCCGACCCGCGAGCTCGAGCGACGTCTCCGCAATCTCGGATTCACGCAATTCATCCGCACCAACGACGGCGAGGAAATCGCGCTCGAGGGTGATTTGCGGGTGGCGATCCACGTCGAGGTGAGCATCACCGACGGGCCGGGAGGCGACTCCGCACTCGTCGTCAGCGACGGCATCTCGCGGCTCGTCAACCAGAACGACTGCCGTACGAGCGACCTCGTTGCGCTTCGCGCTCATGGCCCGGTCGACCTGCACTGGATCCAGTACAGCGGCGCGATCTGGTACCCGATGGTCTACGAGGACACGCCCGAGCCGATGCGGCAACTCGTCGATGCCAAGGTCGACAGCCAGCTCACGCGGGCGATGCGCTACGTCGAGGCGATCGATGCGCGGGCAGTGGTACCGAGTGCCGGCCCGCCGGCCTTCCTCGACCCGGAGTTGTTCCACCTCAACGTGATCGACGGTGACGAGCTCAGCATCTTCCCCGATCAACGGGTGTTCCTCCGGCTGCTCGACGACGCCCATCGCCAGGGTGTCCTCGCGATCCCCGGCACGACGATCGACATCACCCCCGACGGTCTCCGGGTCACGCACCCGATGGCCGACGACGAGGTCGAGGCCATCTTCTCCCACAAGCGCGCCTATCTCGAGCGCTACCAGGCCGATGTGCTGCCCGCGCTCCACGCGATGAAGGCGGGGTGGACCGCGCACACACCGGACCTCCTCGACACGGTGCGGGCGTGGTTCGAACCGCTCCTCGCGATGGCGCCGACGCTTCGGGCCGGCGTCGCCGCGAACGTCCTCCTGCGCGCCGATGGCGACGAGCCGCTCGACATCCTCATCGACTTCCCGAACGGACAGGTGCGCGAGCACGACGGTGA
The DNA here is from genome assembly GCA_049318665.1 of Ilumatobacteraceae bacterium. Taxonomy (GTDB): domain Bacteria; phylum Actinomycetota; class Acidimicrobiia; order Acidimicrobiales; family Ilumatobacteraceae; genus VFMC01. Next base: position 1,253 of record JBMOFX010000058.1, read on the forward strand.
GCCGTACGACTTCCGATTCGTCATCCAGCGCGAGTTGGTCGAAACCGTCGTTGCGCAACGTGCGGTCGACTGGAGCAACTCACTGTTCCTGTCCGCTCGGTTCCGCGCGTGGCGCGCCGGGTCGTACAACGAGTACGTCTACAACTTCTTCAAGTCGCTGTCGGTCGAGCGCATGCGCCGCACCGAGGCGGAGGCCCTCCGCAAGCTCGACCCCGACCGCACCGGCCTTGCGGGGGAGGAGATCCGGATCGGCGACTACGTGTGCGAGCGGCTCTGCCCGCACCGCCGGGCCGACCTGTCGGTGTTCGGCGAGATCGACGGCGACCACCTCGTGTGCACCTTGCACGGATGGAAGTTCGATCTCGAGACGGGCGAGTGCATCAACGCGGCCAACCGCAACCTGCAGATTCGCCACGCCTGACGGCGAGCGCGGTCAGGCTGGCTGCGGGAACTCCCCGTGCACCCACACGACCGAGCGCATGGGCATCAGGTCGTAGAACCAGATCATGTCCATGGCGGGCACGCTGACACGCACACAGCCGTGCGATGCCGGGTAGTTCGGGATGCTGTTCGACCCGTGCACGGCGACGCCGCCCTTGAAGTACTTGGGCCGGTAGATCTCACCGAGGTCACCCTCCCACCACCCCTCCGGGCGCTCACGATCCACCTTCCACAGGCCGTTCGGCGTGATCGACACACCCCGTTGGATCTCGCCTGGAGTGTTCTTGTCCTCTTCCTCGTACGGCAGACCGGTCGCGGTGGAGGTGTTGAGGACGAGCATCGTCTTGCCACCGCGGATCACGAAGATCAGCTGCCGTGTCTTGTCGACCTCGACGAGGTCACCGGTGTCAGCGGCACCGTGCGCCCGCTCGGTGAGGTTGGCCATGTAGGCAGCGGTGTCGTCGTCGACCTTCCCGGTGGCCGGGAGTCCGAGGTACTTCTGGAACGCCATCACGGCCTGCTTGGTGGTGAGGCCGTACTCACCGTCGACGCCTGCGAGCCAGAACCCGAGGTCGAGGAGACGTTGTTGGACGGCCTTCGTCGCCTCACCGCTGCGGCTGCCGACCGCCTCGAGCGGCACAGCCATCGGGGCGATCGGCTCGACGTTCGGCGGCAGCGTGGTGGGCGGCACCGTGGTGGGCGGCACCGTCGAGGTGGTGGTGGTCGACTCGGTGGTGGTGGGTGCCGCCGTGGTCGTCGGCTCGACTGTCGTGGTGGTGACGCTCGTCGTGGTGTCGATCGATGACGGGGGCAGCGGCGCAGCGGTGATCGTGGTGACCGAGTCTTCCGCACGCACCGCGCCCGACGATGGCGAACACGACGACAGCGCCATCGCAGCAGCGACGGCGAGCAGCGAACTCGTGAGGGCGATACGGCGGCGGGCGGGGATCATGCGAGAAGAGAACATCGGCGAACACCGCCGATGCTACCGGTGCCCCTTCTGGCGATGGGGGCACCCGCAGTGGATCACGACATGGTGGGGAGCTCGAACCAGATCGTGAGCGCGTACTTGACGCCGGCGACGAGCCGGTTCGTCTGGTGCGGGTGCGTCACGAGCGACGGCCACGCGACGAGCTGACCGACCCCGAACGATTCGTTGGTGACACCTTGGCGAGGGAAGTCGAGCGCTCCGCCGACGTAGCCGTCGTTGAGCTTCACCGATGCCGACACCTGTGCGACGTCGTGATGAATCCGAAGCTCCTCCTGCTCACCGAGCGCGTACTTGATCACGAAGACGTCACGGAGGCCGTGGTAGTCGATGTACGGCCACACCGTTCGAAGGCGCGGCCAGATCCGCATCCCGAGGTCGATCTCGACCGCTTCGAACAGGCGTGGACTGATCACCGCGAGGGACACCTCATGACCGGGCACCGGATCGTCGGGCTGGGGTTCGAACGCACCCACGGCCTCTGCCGCACGGATCACGGTGTCACAAAAGGTCGGCGTCCAGAACGAGGTGAGGTAGATCTCGTCGCCGACGCGCTCCACCCGTTCGGCATGTTCGGCGTCGTCGTCAGGAATGGCCCCGAGGTAGCCGAGGATCTGCTGCAGGTCGTTCGGTGCCGTCACGCGTCCATCGTGGCAGACGAATCAGCGCACGAGGTCGCTCGGCGGCGTCCACGGCTCGCGCGGCACGGCATCCCAGTCGAATGACGACCCCTGATCCATCCCAAGACTCGCGAGGAGCAGCGTTCGGACGCGGAGGGCGTCGTAGCCGTGCGCGGCGGCATCGCGCAGCGTCACCGCCCCGTGGCGCTTCGCGAGGCGCACACCGTCGGGTGCCACCACCAGCGGCAGGTGCGCGTAGGCCGGAGTCGGGTAGCCGAGCAGGTGTTGCAGATGCACCTGACGCGGGGTCGACGCGAGCAGGTCGTCACCGCGAACGACTTCGGTGATGCCCTGCAGCGCGTCGTCGACCACGACCGCCAGGTTGTAGGCCGGCACGCCGTCGTTGCGCTGCAGCACCACATCGTCCACCAGGCCCTCGAACCAACCGGCCACGCGGTCGGTCACGCCGGTCACGTGGCGGCCGATCACCTCGTCACCGGAGCGGAGCCGCAGCGCGAACGGCCGTCCCGCACGTTCCTTGTCGCGACGCGCCGATTCGGTCAGCGACCGACACGTCCCCGGATACGCGCCCTCCGGTCGACCGTCGTGGTGCGGGGCGGCCGCCGCCTCACGAATCTCTCGGCGCGTGCAAAAACACGGATACACCAGGCCGCGCCGGTCGAGATCGGCGATCGCGTCTCGGTAGAGAGCGAACCGGTCGGACTGCCACACGACGGGCTCGTCCGAGCTGACGCCGAGCGCTTCGAGGTCGGCGAGTTGACGCTGCGCGTGCTCCGGTGACGAGGTGACCGGATCGAGGTCTTCCATGCGCACGATGAACGTGCCACCCTGCGCCCGCGCTGACTCGTGCGCCGCCAGCGCCGTCCGCAGGTTGCCGAGGTGCAAGTCGCCGGTGGGCGACGGGGCGAACCGTCCGCGCATTGCCACCAGTGTGCCTGGCCACGAAGCGTGACGTCACCATCAAGATTTCCGAAAGATGGTCACCCGCGGTGTCGTCGTGTCGGTTGGGGGTTCACCTCACGGCCTCGAACGCCGACACATGATCGGCAGCGACGACCGTCGCCGCGCATGACCGGGAGGGTCCGTGCACCAAGGAGCACACGGCGAGGCGACATCTGTCGATCCGTTCGTAGTTCCGATTCGCGCGGCCGCACTTCGACACGTCGTGTCGAACCTGATTCCACTGCGATTCTTGCTGCTCCCATTGGCGATCGTGGTCGGTCTGCTCATGCAGGAGTACACCGACCCGCTGAAGCTCGCGATCTGGCAGCTGACCGCCGTGTTCTCGACCGTGCTCGTCGCCGCCACCGCGGCACGGTTCCGAGTCGTGCGCGAACCGGCGCTCACAGACGCGCTCCTCACCGCCGCGTCGCTCGCGTCGGTCGGCGCCCTCGCCGGCCTGTGCCCCTGGGTCGCCCAATCCGGCGACCCCGAGGTGTTTACGATCATGGTGCTCATCCCTGCGGTCAGCTGTTCTGTGGGCTGCATCGTCTGCGCCGGGCGGTTCGATCTTTTCGCCGCCCACCAGATCCCGATCGTCGTCCTGACGGTCAGCACGCTCTGGGCAGCCGGGGACCCGGTGTTCCGATCGTTCGCAGGACTGTTTCTCGCATTCGCTGTCAGCCAGGTGTTCCTGTACGCCCGGGTGTCGTCGTCGTTGCTGGCGCTGCTGCGCAGCCGCCTCGACACCGACACGATTGCGGAGCGCTTGGCCGCCGATCAGCACGCCCTCTCCGACGCCTACGCGCAACTGAGCCACAGCAACGAGCAACTCCACATGCTCGCCTCGCACGACCCGCTCACCGGGTTGCTCAACCGGCGCGGCACGATCGAGTTCATCGACAATGCGCTGGCCGGCCGCGGCGCCGACGATCACGTCGGCCTGCTGTTCTGTGACGTCGACCGGTTCAAGGCGATCAACGACGTGTTGGGTCATCGCGGCGGTGACAGCGTCCTCACGGTGATCGCCGACCGGATGATCCGCACGCTCGGCGAGGGGTCAGTCGCAGGCCGAATCGGCGGTGACGAGTTCGTGATTGTCCTCCCCAATCACGACCACGGGGCGAGTGCTGACGTTGCCAAACAGTTGTTGCGCACGATGGCCCAGCACGTCCACGCCGAGGGTCGAACTGTGCCCTCGTCGATGAGCATTGGCCTTGCCGTCGCCCCAGACCACGGCCTGTTGAGCAGCGATCTCATGCGCAATGCGAACACCGCGCTGCACCGCGCGAAGAAGGCTGGTCGTGACCAGTTCGTTGCGTTCGACCCGTACATGCAGGTCGAGCTGCAACTGATGCTCGACGCCGAGCAATCCCTGCGCGACGCGCTCGAAAGCAATGAGATCATGCCGTTCTTTCAGCCGGAAGTCGATGCCGCGACCGGCGCCGTGATCGGTGCCGAGTTGCTCGCACGCTGGCTCCGGCCGGACGGTCGGATGGTGCCGGCTACCGACTTCTTGTCGCTGGCGCGACGCGCGGGGCTGCTCGAACGGCTCACCGAACACGTTCTCATGCAAGCCCGACCGGAGATCCGCCGACTGACGGCACAAGGACTGCCCGCCGACTTCCGGTTCCGAATCAACCTCGGCCCAGCATCCACCGACCCGTCGTGGCGGAACAACCCACTCGGACACTTGCTCGGTGACCTCGACCCGACACGGGTGACGGTCGACGTCCGCGAGGGCACCGTGCTCGACGAGTTGGGCATCGCGACCACTGCGCTCCAGGAGTTCCACGATGTCGGTGGGCGCGTCTGCCTCGACGACTTCGTGCACGGCGTGTCATCGCTCAGCCTGCTGCGGCGGCTACCGATCGATGAGGTCCGCGTCAACCGCGACGCGATCGACGCGATCAGCTCACACCCACACGATCGTGCGATCGTTCGCTCGATCATCTCGGTCGCGCAGGAGATCGGCTTGATGGTGAGCGCACAGGGGGTCGAGACCGGCGCGCAGGCCGACACGTTGCTCGCGCTCGGGTGCGTTCGGCAGCAGGGACACCTCTATGGGCCAGCGTTGCCGCCCGACGTCTTCGAGCGGTTCATGACCGACCGCCAGGTGGTCGGCGCCTCGTGGCAGCGACAGGACTCGGACTCCTGGGTGGAGCGTCAGCACGGCTGATCCGGGGCAACGCCCGCACAGGGAACGTGCCCGCTACGGTGCCGAGCCGTGAACGCCGTCATCGTGATCGCCGCTGTCGTCGCAGCGCTTGCTGCGGTGGCCAACTGGTGGTCGCGCGTCGCTGATGGCCCAACAGCCGACCGGGTCGAACTCGTCAGCAAGCCGCTCGCCACGATCGCCATCGCCGTGGTGGGGGTCACGCTCGGCGTGATGCACGACGCACCTGCGTCGGCGCTCGCAGCGGGGATCGTCGGATTCGTGTGCTGCCTGGCGGGCGACGTCGCACTGCTGCCGATCATCGATCGGTTCGTCGTGGGTCTCGCATCGTTCCTGGTGGGCCACGTCGCCTTCATCGTGATGTTCGTGCTGCTCGGCCTCGACGAGGTGTGGCTGACAGTTCCAGCCCTCATCGCCGTAGCGGGGTTGATCGCCACGCTCGGCCGTCGGATCGTGGCCGGGGCGACCGCGCAGGACGCTGCCCTTCGCGTCCCCATCCTCGCGTACCTCGCCGTGATCAGCACGATGGCCGTCGTTGGGTGGTCGACCGGGGTCGCCGCCGCATTGATCGGCTCGACGCTGTTCGTGGCCAGCGATTCGATCCTCGGGTGGCGGCAGTTCGTCGGCGGAGGTCGGTGGTTGGCGCCGGCTGTGATGATCACGTACCACGCCGCGTTGCTCGGACTCGCGCTCTCGCTCGCGTGAACGCTCGCCTCGTGCACCGCCGCGTCGGGGCCACGATCGTGGTCGCATTGCTGCTGGCCGCATGCTCGACGGGCGGCGCGAGTTCGGTGTCGACGAGCGCGGAACCCTCCACCACCGCGTCGATCGCGTCCACCGTGACGACGTCGACGCCGCCGACCTCGACGACATCCACGACGTCTTCGACGACATCCACGACGTCCTCGACCACGACGTCCTCGACGACCAGCAGTACGACGACATCCACATCGATCACCCCGCCCACGTCCGAGGTTCCGCCACCGGCACCGCCACCGCCCGCTCCCGCGCCTGCGCCACCGCCTGCGCCGACGGATCCGACATCCGCGTCCTACCCGCAGCTCGCGGCCGCCATCGCGGGGCTCGAGCGCCGCAACCTCGCGGTGTCGGTGAGCGTGCGGCGAACGGGTGCGGAGCCGTTCGACCGAAGTTGGGGCTCGACGAACGCGGGTGCGCCGGTGGCTGCCGACACACCGTTCGTGATCGCCAGTGCGAGCAAGCTGATCACGGCGCTTGCGATCGCCCGGCTCGCCGAGGCAGGCCAGCTCGACGTGGCGGCACCGGTGCCCTGGGCTGCGATGGGCATCGCTCATCACCCGGCCTGGGACGACGTGACACCGAGGGAGTTGCTCGACCACACCAGTGGCATGCCGATCGTGCGCGAGTCGTGGCTGGCTGTCGGCCAACCGTGCGCGGCACCGCTGGCGTTCGTGATGTCGGCGCCACCGTCGGCGACTCGGGGACGGTGGACCTACAGCAACGGCAACTACTGCGCGCTCGGGCTCCTCGTCGAGTTCCTCACGGGGCAGCCGCTCGACGCGGCAACTCGCGCACTGATCCTCGACCCGGCCGGCGTGGTGGGTCCGTATCTGGCCCGCGCTGGCTTCACCCCGGAGTCGGCGCCCTACCCGAAGGGCGCGCAGCGGTTGCTCGGCCTCGGCGGGGCCGGCGAGTGGGTGGCGTCATCGGACGCACTTGCCGCCATCGTGCAGTCGATCACGCCCACCGACCGCGACGTGATGCGGTTCCCCGGGATCATCGTCGACCAGTACGGCTGGGGACACACCGGCACGCTCGACGGCGCGAAGGCCTGCGCCTGGGTGCTCGACGACGGCGCGATGCCCCAGAGTGCCGGGGCCACCGTGCTCGTCGGCCTCGTCGCCGGGAACAACCCCGACACGGGTGGCGGCGTCTGCGACCGCCTCGTCACCGCACTCGCTGCCGATCTCGGCCGCAGCGCCGGCCTCCCGATCCGCCTCCCCCGCTGACCGCCGTCCACCCGAGTCCACCCGAGTCCACGCCCGCCACCCGAGTGCACCGCCGCCGACCGAGTCGCCCGTGCACACCGGAGTCGTTGGTGTCGCGACGGGTGCACCGGAACCCTCGGTTGGCGTCAGCTCAGGGCGGTGGTGAGACCGCTCATCCGCCGTGCCGGCGTGGCGAGGCACACCCGCACCGACGCTTCCCCACCCACCACGATGAGCTCGCGCTTCGCACGAGTGATGCCCGTGTAGACGAGTTCGCGCCCGACCAGCGGCGAAGTGGCCGGCGGCAGCACCAACACGACGACTGGATACTCCGAACCTTGGCTCTTGTGCACCGTGATGGCGAACGCGGTCTCGACACCTTCGAGCTGGACCGGATCGAACGACACCAGTCGACCACCACTTCGAAACACCGCTCGGAGCGACCGGCCCACACGCACGATCACTCCGGTGTCGCCATTCGCGAGTCCGAGACGTTGATCGTTGCGGGTGATGAGCAGCGGTCGACCCGGAGCGAACGCAGCGCCCGGGCCATCTGGGCCGAACATCCACCGCTCCCCCAAGCGATTCCATCCCGCGACCCCTGCCGGGCCGAGGCGGTGTGCGCACAGGATGCGTGAGGTGGCTGCCACGTCGAGCGCGGTCTCGACGTCACCGTCCTCCGCGGCCACACGCACCGTCCGTAGCAACGGACCGACCACCACCTCGACCTGCGCGAGCGTGCCGGCATCACGGGAGTCGTCGGTCTCGAGGAACCGCAACGCCGTCGCCGGCCCGGCGCGCATCAGGCGGATCGCTGCGTCCGCATCGCCGATGCGAACAGCGTCGGCAAGCAACGCAATGGGGGTGTCGTCATCGAATCGACGGCCGCGCAACAGCCGGACCGTCGCCGAGCCGAGCGGACCACGTGTGGATTCGGACGCGTTGACGATGTCGCCGAGCACCGCCCCGAGCTCCACGCTCTCCAGCTGATCGGGGTCACCCAACAGGACCAGGCGCGCGTCGGGTGACACCGCATCGAGCAGACGTGCGAAGAGCGGGAGCGACACCATCGAGGTCTCGTCGATGACGACGATGTCGTACGGAAGCGCGTTGGCCGCATCGTGACGGAACCGTTGGCGATGCCCGAGGGGACCGAGCAGCCGGTGGATCGTGGTGGGAACGAGCGCTTCCAGTGAGGCACGAACTCGCGTGTCGAGGGCGAGGACGAGGTCGGGCTGCGCGAGTGCGGTCGCGATCGACTCCTGCAACCGCGCTGCCGCCTTGCCCGTGGGCGCGGCGAGGGCAACGCGCAGCGGCCGGTCGTGGGCGAGCGCATCGGTGAACAACACCGCCAGCAGCCGTGCCACCGAGTAGGTCTTTCCTGTGCCCGGACCGCCCACCACCACGGCAAGGTGGTTGGCGATGACCGCATCGGCGCCCGCACGCTGGAGATCACGCTCGCCGGCGGTGACGCGCGGCAGCAGGCGCTCGAGGAGCGCAGCGGCGTCTCGCGAGATCACCGCCCGGGTAGGCGCGGCCCGCTGCCGGATCGAGGCGGCCACGGCACACTCGTCGACCCAATGACGCTGGAGGAACAAGCGCTCGCCGCAGAGCACGAGGGGATGTTCGTCGAGCACCGGTGCCGGGTCCCAGGTGTCGACGACGCGCACCACATGGGAAGCGGCGCGCAGCGCGTCCAACCACACGTCGGTCTCCGGCCAGTCGAGCGCGATCGCCTCGGAGGGATCAGCGTTGTGCTCGAGTGACCTGTCGGCCAGCTGTCGAGCCACGACCGCTGCCAGTTCACCCAGCACCGAGCAGGAGTGTCCGTGGCGCGCGGACCATGCCGCCATCGACGCGCCGAGCGCGACGAGCGGGTCGTGGTCGGGGGCGGCACCGGCGATCCACGCGGCGAGGTGCACATCGGATGGGCCCAGCACGCCGGCATCGACGAAGGGTGCGAGGGACGCCACCGACGATGGCACGAGCACGCTCGTCATCGCAGACCTCCCGTAGCGAAGAGTCGGTCGAGCCCGACGACCACCTCGACGGGGGGACGCCAGGCGAAGACGCCGTAGGGGCGGCCGTCGTCGGCGGTGGGCGTGTCGGGTCCGATCATGCCGCGCAGATAAAGGTAGGCGATGCCGCCCAGATGGAGCTGAGGGTCGTAGCCGGGAAGGCGCCAGCGCAGATAGCGGTGCAGCGCCACGTTGTAGAGCAGCGACTGCAGCACGTAATCGCTCGCGATCATCGCCGCCGGCAGCCGATCCGGGTGGTACGCCTCGATCGGCGCCGGGTCGTCAGCGCCGTGAAGCCGGTTGGTCTTGTAGTCGACGACGATGTAGCGATGCCCGTGCTGGTGCGGGACACGGAGCACGGCGTCGATCGAACCCTGGAGGTAGCCGGCGATGTCGATGTCGAACCGGCCACTGGCGAGCAGTTGTCCGTATGGATACAACGGATCGTCAGTCGGCAGCGTGGCGAGCACGACCGCACCGATGTCGGTGGCAGGGATGTGGGTGCGTGTGTCGGCGAGTGGGAAATCGAAGCTCAGCTCGGCCAGACGGTCGGCTCGGCCGATGTCGGCCAACCGCAACCCATCGGTGATGGGACCCAACGGTGTGCGCAACGCTGCACCCAGACCGGTGACGACCACGGCAGGATCGACATCGAGCCGATCACGGCGGAGTTCGGTCTCCACCGCCGCGGCCAGATCGTCGTCGAGTGTGGTGCTCTGAGGATCGATCGATTCGAGCACGGCGTGGGCGAGCGTGCCGAAGGCCGCACCGCCACGCAACGCCGCCCACGGCATCGTGACGAGACCGCCCTCGTCGACGCCCACGGGCGCGGCAGGCGAGTCGGGGTCGTCGGACTCGTCGGCGCCACCGACGACGGGCCCCACGGCGTGCGCGTCGGACGACCACGCGTCGTGGACGCTCCGCGTGACCGCGGTGAACGACCATCGCTTCCACGCCGGATCGACGACGGCACGATCGTCGGCCGACGCCAACGACAGCGCCGCAGGCCGATCGATCGCAGGTGGCACCCACGACGAAACCACCGGTTCGGGCGGGCACTCGCTCACCTCGATCAACCCGGGATGGTCACCCTGCAACACCTGCAGCAACGTGAGCGCGTCGTCGTCGTTCTTCGGTGCAGGCGACGCCGAGGCCGGAAACCGACCGGGCCGCGGCGTGCCGTCGGGTGTCCGATCGAACAACACGGTCGACAACGACGACGCATTGTCGGGGGCACACCAGATCACCGTGCGATGTCGTGCGCGCGTGAGACCGACATACAGCAGGCGCATCTGATCACCGTGGGCCTCCCCCGACGACAGGTCCTTCACGGTCGGCTCATCGCCCAGCGACTTCCAGCCGCGTGTGGAAGCAACGTCGACGTAGCGGACACCATGATGATGGAAGACCACGCTGCTGCGACCGCGCGGGGCGCACCACGCGAACGGGACGAGCACGATCGGGTACTCGAGGCCCTTGCTGCTGTGCAACGTGGTGATCTGGACTGCCGACGAGTCGGAGTCGATTCGCCGCATCCGGCCTTCGCGGTCCTGTTCGTCGTCGAGGTGCGACTTCATCTGCTCGAGGATCCGAAGCGCAGACGGCGCCGTCGCCCGCCCGCCGGCCAGTTCCCCCGCGAGCAGTTCCGCCACGTGATCGATGTCGGTGAGGACACGCTCACCCCCCGGCGTTGACAGCAGCGTCGAGACGAGCCCGCTCTCGCTGCGGACGGTGTCGTACCAGGCGAGGAACGGAAGCCGCGTCAGTTCGGATGCCCAACGCGCACAGCTCTGCTGCACCTCCGACAGGCGGAGATCGGCATCGGGATCGTGCGGATCGAGCCAACTCGGCGAACGATGCAGGAACACCCCGAGGCCGGCGGCGCGAACGACCGTGCCTCGCGACGGTTGCTCGAGCGCCGCGAGGAGCAACCGCCACTGGTGGTAGGCATCGGTCTCGAGCACGCTGCCGGTCTTGGTGCGCACGGCCGGCACCCCGGCGCCGGCGTAGGCGTACTGGACCTCCTCGGCTGTCCCGTGGGTGGCGACGAGGACCGCTATGTCGGAGGGTTCGACGCGCCGCCCAGAGATCGTGTGGTGGACGAGCAGGTCGATCGTGGTGGCGACGAGATCACCGACGACCGCCCGGCGCGCCAGCGCCACCGGCACCTTGTTGCCCTTCATCAGTTGCGCGTGGCGCGCGAGGCGGCGAATCACGATCGGCGCGCCGGGATCGAGCGCGCGCGTCACAGCATCGCGTGCTGCATCGATCGTCGGCACCACGATGCGCGCGTCGCCGAGTTCGATGCCGGCGAGGAGACGGTCGGTGGCAGTGACGAGGTCGGCATCGCTGCGGTGATTGGTGCCGAGGTGCACCCGTGGCGCGTCGGCGATCGCGTCGAGGTAGG
>JBMOFX010000059.1:0-12737 GCA_049318665.1 Ilumatobacteraceae bacterium
TGCGGGCGGCGATCGCGGTGAGCAGCGAGTAGGCCTCGAACATGTTGTCGCTCGGGGCGCCGAGGCCGGGCAGTTGGTAGAAGTGGTCCATCACCCACACGCTGTCGAAGCCGCTTGCCTCGGCGGTGGTAGCGATGAGCGCCACCCGCTCGAAGAGTTCGTCATCGGGAACGTCGGGATAGGTGAAGAGGGGGATCTGGAGCCCCATCCGAATGAGATCGTTGCGCTCGGGCATGAGCCGACCCTACGTCAGAAGGGGCCTCACTACCATCGACTGCGATGAGCGACATGAGCTACACCGATTACCTGCACCTCGACGAGGTGCTCGCGGCCCAGCATCCGCTCTCGCCCGACCACAACGAGCTGCTCTTCATCGTGCAGCATCAGACGAGCGAGTTGTGGATGAAGCTGATGCGGCACGAGCTCGACGCCGCGATCAGCGACATCGCGGACGATCAGTTGGCGACCGCGTTCAAGATGCTGTCGCGGGTGAGTCGGATCATGGAGCAACTCGTCCACGCGTGGGACGTGCTCGCCACGATGACGCCGCCCGAGTACACCGCCATCAGGCCGTACCTCGGTGGGAGCAGCGGCTTCCAGAGCTGGCAGTACCGCTGCATCGAGTTCGCCGTCGGCAACAAGAACGCCGCCATGCTCGGGCCGCACGCCCATCGTCCCGATCTGCAGGCCGAGGTGCGCGCCGTGATGGAGGCGCCTTCGCTGTACGACGAGTCGCTGCGCCTCCTCGCGCGGCGAGGTCTCGTGATCCCCGCCGACCACCTCGACCGTGATTGGACGCAGCCCTACGTCGCCGATGCCGCTGTAGAGGACGCGTGGCTCGAGGTGTACCGACATCCGGAGGCGTACTGGGATCTGTACCAACTCGGCGAAGAGCTGACCGACTTCGAGGACGCGTTTCGGCTGTGGCGGTTCCGACACGTCACCACGGTCGAGCGGGTGATCGGGTTCAAGCGCGGCACCGGCGGCACGGCGGGGGTGTCGTACCTGCGGGCCATGCTCGACGTGGTGCTGTTCCCGGAGATCTGGTCGCTGCGCGGACAGTTGTAGGGTGCGGGCACAAGGCAGGGACGAACGCATGAGCTACGACATCGTGTTGCTGCACGGCCATCCGGAGACACCCGTGGTCTGGAGTCTGCTGGTGGAGGCACTGGGTCGCGACGACGTGCACACGCCGCAACTGCCCGGCTTCGGGTGCCCGGCACCGGCTGGCTTCGGGGCCACCAAGGAGGAGTACGTCGACTGGTTCCTCGGGGAGGTCGAATCGATCGTTGCGGCCAGCGGACCGGTCGATCTCGTCGGTCACGACTGGGGCGGTGGCATCGGCATGCGTGCCGTGTCGTTGCGCCCCGAACTGTTCCGGTCGTGGGCGTGTGATGTGCTCGGGCTCTTCCACCCCGACTACGTGTGGCACGCATTGGCGCAGATCTGGCAGAGCCCCGAGGGCGAGGCATGGTTCGAGGAGTCACGCGCCCGCCCGATCGAGGAGGCGGTCGCGCTGTGGGAGATGCTCGGCATCCCACGCGTCATCGGAGAGCCGCTCGCACTCGCGTCCGACACCGAACTGGCACGGTGCGCACTTGCGCTCTACCGCTCGGCAGCGCAGCCCGAGATGGCGCGCTGGGGTGCGGAACTCGGGCCCGCCGCGACGGTGCCGGGTCTGGTGCTCCACGCGCCGAATGACCCGTTCGCCGGTGGTGATGCACTGGCTGGTCCGGTGGGCGCCGGGCTCGGTGCCGAGACGGCCGAGCTCACCGGTCAGGGTCACTGGTGGATGGCCAGTGATCCCGAAGGGTCGGCGCGTACGCTGCAAGCGTTCTGGGAGCGGGTCGGCTCCTGACCCGTCCGGAGGAAACATGGAACTGTCGTTCGAGTGCCCGCGCTGCCAGTCGCAGGTGAACGAGCAGTTCTACGGGCCGTGCACCACATGCCGTGGCGCCCTCCGCGCGAAGTACCTGGGCGAGGGACGCGTGGTCGAGGTGGCCGAGTACGTGCCGAAGATGAACGTCACCCCGAACGCGGTTGCGTTGAAGGACGACTGACTCAGGCGATCGGGAGCCCGGCGATGCGCGCCGCACCGAGCGCGAGGAGGAACATAGCGCCCAGCAGGAGCATGCCCTTCGCGCTTCGTACCTTGAACGTCGACACGACACCCGCGAAGAAGAGCGCGCTCGCCATGAACAAAGTCGTGAGCAGATAGTCGTTGGCATACTCGCCTGCGGTGGTGGCGTCGGCGGTTGCGTTGATGACCTGTTGCTCGGCCTCTTGCGACCCCTTGAACAAGGACGCGAGGTAGTCCTCGTTCTCCAGCAGATTGGTCACGTCGGTGTTCCCTGATGCGACCGACGCCCGCCACTCGTCGATGATCGGAAGGAACTCAGGGCGAACGAGCTTCGTCCGATAGAACTGGATGAGCTTGTCGTTCTCGTCGGCGACCGCACCCGCGTACGCGATGGCGATGTTCGAGTCGTACACGATGGTCGTCGTCGCCTTGGAGTAGAGGCGGCTCTGCTCGACCCTCGCGTCGGTGGCGATGCGTGCGTCGTCGTCGGAGCGGTCGTTCCAACGTGACGACTGAAACGCGCACCAGGCCGACGCGACGGTGGCTACGCCGAGGATGACGACGGTGACGACTTCGAGCAGCCGCCCGCGCTCGTCGAGGCCGTCCGCGTCGCGGCTCATGCCGATCCCTCGCTCGTTTCGGTCGACCGGGGGGCGTTGATCAGGCCGGGCAAGCCGCCGATGCGCCCGTCCCACCGATCGACGAGGCTCCGCCATGCTTCGATCTGCTGGTAGCGAAGCGCCGTTTCACTCAGGCCGGACAGGAGGTCCGACACCTCGAGGTCGTGCTCAGCGCGCTGCCGTCGGCCGGCGGCGAGCGTGTCTTCCATCTCGAAGAGCGCCTGCGAGCGCGCCTTGGCCTGGATCGCCTGGCCGACGTCACCGAGGTCGACCTCGCGAAGTCCGAAGCTCGACAGCGTGAAGCCGTGTTCGCCGAGCGCCACGGTGAGGGCCTCGCGCAATGTTGTCTGCACCTCACCACGAGCTTCGCCGAACAGGTGGAGATAGCTGATCGAGTCGTGCGCGAGGTGGTCGGCGACCACTTGCTCGCTGACGTCGCGGATGATCGCGTAGATCCCGTCCGGACCGAACCGGATGTGGATGCTCGCCAGCTTCGACGGGTCGATCGTGAAGCGCAGGGTGTAGCAGACCGTGGCGTGGATCCGATCGCCGAGTACCACGCCGATGGCCGGATCCGTCGCGCGGTTCGCGTCGTCCTCCGAGCCAGCGTCGCGTGTGGTGCGGTACACCAACTCACGCGCCGGGTAGGTCTGGATGGTCATCCGACCGAAGGGCGGCACGATGTGGCGACCCGGGAGCAGCGTTCGGTCGGTCGGCTTCCCGCGCCGGATGACGAGGCCCAGTTCGCCGGTGTTGATCCGGACCACTGAGTCGTTGAAGATCAAGTAGAGACCGAAGCCGAGCGCTGGGAGGAAGAAGAGGAGAAAGACGATCAGCGTTGAGGTCACGAGCGCCGACGGTACTCATCGCCTGCGTTGGTGCGCAACGGCACGGACGAATGCTAGGAAAGGGTTGTGTCCTCACCCGACGATGCGATCCGTTCCTTTCGACGCGACCTCGTCGATCACCTCAAGCCGGTGTCGGCCGCGTGGTCGGTCAACGGTCGCGACGTCACGTTCACATCCAGCTTCGACGACGACATGGAGGTCGGCGGGTTCTTCGCTGCGGTGACGCCCGAGGGTGAACGAGTGCTCGTCCAGGCCCATGCGTTGCGGCTTGCCACTCGTGACTCGATCCGGCTCGATCTCGACACGACGGATCTGCCGGAAGGAGCAGGCGTCGTGCGGAGCGCGAACGTCGGGATGATGGTGCGCTACGTGGAGGGCGAAGGCCAGGTGCTCGGCGGGGCGGTGGCGCCCTTCGGTGAAGCCGTTCTCGATCGAGCCACGGCCGATGAGGTGCGCTCGTTGCTCGCCGACAACGTCGGCTCGAGCGTGGGGTTGCCGGTCGGTCGGCTGAGCAGCGCTCCGGTGGATGCGACGCTGCGCGCCTCTGGTTTCGCGCGCCACACGTTCCTGTGCGGCCAGAGTGGCTCGGGCAAGACGTACTCGCTCGGCGCGCTGCTCGAACGAATGCTGCTCGAGACCGACTTGCCGCTCGTGGTGATCGATCCGAACTCGGACTACGTCGGGCTCGGATCCTTTCGTAGCCGAGCCGAGATCAACCGCAGCCGGGAGACCCCGCTGAGCGTTGCTGCCTACCGCGCGCTGCGCGAGCGGTACGAGGCGCGCGCCGATGTGGTGGTTGCGGGTGCGTCGGGTCGAGACCTACCGCTGCGCATCCATCTCTCCGACCTCACGTTGCTCGAGCAGGCGCTCACCCTCGAACTCGATCCGGTTGCTGACGCCGACGAGTACGCGGCATTCGTCGACGCAACGGCTGCGCTCACGAGCGATCGCTACGTCGTTGCGCAGGTGGCCGAGGTGCTCCACCATCGCTTCGACGAGGCCAGCCGTCGGCTCGCGCAGCGAATTCAAAACCTTCGCATCGCGTCGTGGTCGGTATGGGCGAGCGTCGATGAGCCATCGCTCGTCGACCTCGTGCAGGGCAGACGAACGATCGTGCTCGACACCGGCTCGCTCGCGGAGGCGCGTGAGCGATCCGTGGTGGCCTTGGCGCTCCTCGGTCGCCTCCGCCGTCGCACGGCGCGGACCGCGATGTCGATCGTGATCGACGAGGCGCACAACGTGTGCTCCCCCGATGCGGCGTCGGGTATCGAGCGAGCCGTGGCCGCGCATGCGATCTGGATCGCTGGCGAGGGTCGCAAGTTCGGGCTCTACATGGTGTTGTCGACCCAGCGCCCACAGAAGGTGCACCGCAACGTGATCTCGCAGTGTGACAACCTGCTGCTCATGCGGGTGAACTCTCTCGCCGACCTCGACGAGTTGGCGACGGTGTTCTCGCATGTGCCGCATGCGATGGTGCTCGAGGCGCGATCATTCCGACTGGGCGAGATGCTCGCTGCCGGGCCGATCGCTCCGACGCCGATGCGTTTGCGAGTCGGCGAGCGGTGGAGTCCGGAGGGTGGAGCAGATCTCCCCACGACGTGGGCGAGCAGGAAGGGCTGATGTCATGACCGACGAACCAGACAACGAACGGCCGGCCGACGAGCCCAACGAATCGACCGACGAGGTCGAGGTGGAGCCCGAGGTGGAGCCCGAGGTTGAGGACGTGGTCGAGCCGGAGGTCGATGCACCACTGGTCGAGGTGGTGGCGGCGTCGAGCGCAGCACCCGTGGCGGCGCGCACCACGGTCCGACACAAGGCCCGCTCGGGACTCGCCGGATTCGTCGCGATCATTGCGATCATCGGTGTGCTGGCCAGCGTCGTGGCCGGGTGGGCCCACAACGTGCTGTTCGACTCCACCAGCGTCGTGCGCGCTGTCGACCAATCGTTGTCCGACCCAGCGGTCACCGACGCGTTGGCCGTGTATCTCACCGATCAGATCTTCACCCTCGTCGACGTCGACGGCTTCGTCGCTCAGCAGTTGCCCGACCGTCTGCAGCCGCTGCAGGGAGCGATCGTCGGTGGCGCCCGCACCGTCGTCCACGACCGCGTGTCGAAGCTCCTCGAACGAGAAGAAACACGCCGCGCGATCACGACGATGGTCGAGCGGAGCCACGCCGCGCTGATGCGTCTCCTCGAGGGCGACGGCCTCAGTGGTGGGGTGACCATCGTCGACGGCAAGGTCACGGTGAACACGCTGCCGTTGATCTCCCGTGCGCTGATCGCCGTTCAGAACCTTGGACTGTTCACCCGGGTCGACGTTCCGGTGTTCGAGGCCAGCGGTGACCCCGCCGACCAGATCGCACAACTGGAGACGATCCTCGGCCGCGACCTCCCGCCCGATGCCGGGCAGCTGGTCGTGTACCAGAGCGATCGATTGGCAAGCGCCCAGGAGTCCGTCCAGACCGCACAACGCGCGATGGTCGTGCTCAAGCGAGCGATCGTGGCGATCTTCATCATCACCGCAGTGGCACTCATCGGCGCCGTGTTGCTTGCGCATCGCCGTCGCCGCATGGCGGTGGGTCTGCTGATCGCATCGACACTCTCGTTCCTCCTCGCCCTCGCGTTGATCAACAAGTTGGTCGCCGACGTCCCTGCGCTGGCGCTCGACCCCGGTGCTCGAGCCGCAATCTCCCAGACCGTCACGGCGCTTGCGTCGAGCCTGTTGCTGCTGCTCGAGATCGGCGTGATCCTCGGTGTGCTGTTCGCGATCATCGTGTGGCTCACCGGTGACAGCGAGCGGGCCACGCGCCTGCGTGGCCGGACTGGCTCGTCAACCGGTTCGCTCGCAGGCTTCGTCACCGCGCATCGCGATGCGGTAGCGATCGGCGTCTTCGCCGCGGCCGTGCTCTTCGTCGTGCTTGCCGGCATCTCCTTGTTCTCGGTGATCGTTGCGCTGGTGCTGTCAGCCGTCGGCGTGTGGGCGCTCATCACCGCAGGAGACGGAGCGACCGGCGTCCCGCCAGCGACCTGACGACACCATGGGCGAGGCGACGAGCACCGAGGTAGTCAACGACGAAGGCAGTCTCCGGCAGTACGTACGACTCGCGCTCGCCGTGCTCACGATGTTCGTGCTGCAGGCTTCGGTCGGCGAGACGAAGGTGGGCAGGGGACTGGAGGTGCTTGCCGGCAGCGTTGCGCTGCTCCTTGCGCTCAACTTGGGTCAGGTGTCGCGCCGGTGGCGGCATATCGCGATCGGGGTGATCGTGCTCGCATTGATCGGCGTGCCGATCGACCTCCTCGCAGAGCCGGCCGGCACGCTCACGGCGCTCACCCTGCTCAATGGTGTGCTCGTGGCGTTTGCCCCGCCAGCGATCTTCATGGCGATCCGACGGCATCCCGTGGTCTCGGTCCGCACCCTCATCGGCGCGGTCACGATCTATCTGCTGGTCGGGATGTTCTTCGCGTTCATCTATCGGGCGATCCTGCTCAACGATGCAGATGCGTTCCAGACGACGGTTGGCTCACTTGATCCCGCGGCGTTGCAGTACTTCTCGGTGGTCACGCTCACGACCGTGGGGTTCGGCGACATCACCGCCGTGTCCGGCGTGGCTCGCACGTTGGTGGCGCTCGAAGCGTTGATCGGCCAGATCTATCTGGTGACCGTGGTCGCCGTGGTCGTCGGCCATCTCGGTGTGGCGAGACGGCGAGAGTGAGCTGCCCTCAGTCGCGTACGACGAACGTCGGACCCGACGCACCGCCGATGAGCGCGGACACGAGGATGCCGAGCGGCAAGGTGCCCCAGTAGCCCAGGTTGGTGCCGATGTTGCCGAGGAACAGCATCAGCAGCCACGTCGCCGGGAACGTGGCGACGAGCAGAACGATGATGGCTCCGATGATGCCCTTGATCATGCGCCGAACCCTAACTCACCCGGCCAACTTGCTCAGCGATCCGACCAGCACCGCGTGGTCGCGCTCGGTCTGGTCGGCGTAGGCCTCGGCGAAGTCGGCCATCGACTCGGCGAAACGACTCGATTGGCCGAGGTAGCCACTGATGTCGTTCGAGTCGCCGGTCCGCGCATGCGCACGAGCGAGGGCCCAGCCGCAGAACGCGCTGTACACCGCGAAGCCAGCGGGCTGAAGCCGAGTGACGTCGATGGAGCCCTTGGCGTCCCAGAGCTGGCGAACGTAGTAGTCGATCTTCATGTTGTCGTCTCGCGTGTAGCCGAGCAGCACGTCACTGGTGGCCTGCAGCAGACGCTGACCATCAACCACGCGTCGCCCGTGGTGCTCATGGGGCTCGCGCTCGAGCGCTGCGGTGATCACTGATTGACGTGCCTCCTTCACCTGCAGGAACATCGGCCCACCGTTGGGGCCTTGCATCAGCACGATCCAGCACCGCGTGCCGACGCTGCCGACCCCCACGACCTTGCGGGCGAAGTCGACGAACCGGTACCGGTCGAACAGCGATCGCCGGTCGTGTTGGAGCGACGACCGATACAGCGTGAGCATGGTCTCGATTCGTTCGCGAAGGCGCGTGCCAGCGACGTGCTCGACGATCGGCGGGTCATCGACGATCACGCGCCGTCCGTCCACCACGGCGGTGAGCTTGTCGAGTGCCTTGAGGTGATTCTTGCTCGACGCCTGTTCGAGCCGTTGCTCAAAGGTTCGGCGGTGGACGGGCATCAGCTCCACCAACTGATTGGTGTCGATGTCCTGGTACCAGACCTCGAGATGCGTCATCGCCGAGTACCGCTCCATCCAGTCGCGATAGCTCGACACCGCCTCGATCACGGCACGTCGTCCACCGACCCGGTCGATGCCGGCGGTTCGCGCCGCGACGGCGATGCTTGCGCCCAGACGCTTCACGTCCCACTCGAACGGACCCGGTGCTGTCTCGTCGAAGTCGTTGAGGTCGAACACGAGTCGACGCTCGGGGCTCGCGAACACACCGAAGTTGGCGAGGTGCGCGTCGCCGCACAGTTGGACCTCGATACCGGTGGTGGGGGTGGTGGCCAGGTCGTGCGCCATCACCAGCGCCGAGCCTCGCAGGAACGCGAACGGCGACGCCGACATGCGCTCCCAACGCAACGGCAGCAGGGTCTGCTCGCGGGTGCGGCTCGCCTCGAGGAGTATCTCGACCGGGTCGGCCCGATCAGCGGAGGGTTCCCAGTTCCCATGGGCCGAACGTGGGGTTTGCTTGCGGAGCGCGCGACCGGCCTCGCGACGTTCGAGGGGTGACGGCACCGGGGCGTCGAAGGAGGTGAGGCGGTCCACGTCGCGAGTCTCGCAGACACCCGGACCGGTAGGTTCGCCGCTGTGGCAATCAAGGATCGAGCCGAAGAGTTGCGTCAGGTGGCGGTGGTCGAGGTGGCCACCGACCTGTACGCCCGCGACCGTGACGCGTTCGCCACCGTGGTCGGCAGTGCGATGGCGATGCGACTGTTCCTGTTCGTGGTGCCGGCGAACATTGCGCTCATCGCGTTGACGCGACTGTTGAACGTCGATTCGGGTCTCGGGACCACGCTCGCCAGTTCGATCACGACCGGTCAACTGCCTTCGAGCTTCGACACCGTGTCGTTCTGGGCGAGTTTGTGGACGTTCGTCAGTTCGATGGTGCTCACCCTCTGGGCAGGCCGTTCGCTCGCGCGGATCCTCGCGACCGCGTCGACGTCGGCATGGCAGATGCCGCCTCGACACGCCAAGCTTCGGATCAAGACCGTCCTCGCGTTGTCGACCCTGCTGTTCCTGCTGATCGCGGTGTCCGACGCGCTGCAGCGGATGCGCGAGCTCGACAGTGTGGCGCTCACCGCAGCGAGCTGGGTCGGCGTGCTCGCCGCAGTGTCGGCATGCTGGATGATCGTCGCCTTGTCGCTGCCCCGACCGACCCGTGACCCCGGCTCGGTGCTCCCCGGTGTGATCCTCATGGGCGTCGGGTTCACCGTGCTGCAATGGTTCATGCAGTTCTACCTGCCCCGGAAGATCGCCGAGTCGACCGATCGCCTCGGCGACCTCGCCACCACGGTGGCTGCCCTCTCGTACTTCTTCCTCATCGGGCGTCTCATTGCGTCGAGCTTCGTGCTCAGCGCCGTGACGTTCGAGCGGTGGGGCAGTGTGAGCGCGCAGATCTTCGGACTCCCCGTGCTGCGCCGGATCCCGAAGCGGTACCCCGCGGTGCAGCGGTTCTTCGCCCTGCCGATCGACACGTAGGGCTGCGGCGCCTTAAGCGTTGTGCGCGTCGGCGAGGCCGGCGCCGGGGCGAAACGTCGTGTCGCCGGTGCGCTCATCCTTTGCCTTCGCCATGTTGGCCATCGTGGTGGCCATCGCCTGCGCCGCACCTTCGTGGCCGAGGATCTTCGACATGACAGCCTTGCCGGCGCCCGCCATCAGGTCGGCCTGGTTTGCAGTGAGGTAGTCGGCCGACGCCTGGAGCGGCCGCACGGATCCGTTCAACGCGGGGATGACGTAGCGGGCGACCATGTCCCACGAGCGCATCGTGTTCTCCGGGTTCGCCCAGTCGTGCGCGAAGCCGAGCACCACGCCGAAGCCGCCGGTGAGCTGCTGGATGTTGGTGATGGCCGCGATGAGGTCGTCGGGCGTGCCGATGACCGCGGCGCCGCCACCGGATGACCCCTCGCCAGCCACCTGCTCGAGCAGTTCCCACGGCTCGTCGACGCGCTTCGCGCCGGGACGACCGAGCACGTGGACGTTGTACTCGTTGTGCCAGCGGTGCAGGCCGTGGACAGCTTCATGACGCGCCTGGTCACGCGTCTCGGCGATGTGCCAACTCAACATCACGCGCCAGTCGTCGCGGTTCACCGTCGATCCGTGGATCTGTGCGGCCTCCTCGGCGAAGGCCCACTGCGTGGGGAGCGCGGCGATTCCCTCCGTGGAGGTGGACGCGATCGACAGCACACCGATGCCGTACTTGCCGGCGATCTGCATGCCCGACGGCGAGATGCTCGAGGCGACCGCCATCGGCAGGTCTTCTTGGATGGGCAGCAACTGCAGTGCCGCGTCGTTGAGGCTGAACCACTCGCTCTCGTAGCTGAATCGGTCTTCACCGCGGAGCAGGCGGCGGATCACGCCGATCGCCTCGTCCTGTCGGTCGCGCTGCACCATCGGATCGATGCCGAGGGTGCGTGCATCGCTCGGGAGCGCGCCCGGTCCGCTGCCGAAGATCGCACGGCCGCGCGACATGTGGTCGAGCTGCACCATCCGCTGCGCCACGTTGAACGGGTGGTGGTACGGCAGCGACACGACACCCGTGCCGAGCTTGATGGTGTGCGTGTGCTGCGCGGCCGCGGCGAGGAACATCTCGGGCGAGGCGATGGTCTCCCAACCGGACGAATGGTGCTCGCCGCACCAGAACTCGTCGTAGCCGAGGCGGTCGAGGTGGGCAGCGAACGCAAGGTCGCGCTGGAACATCAGCGTCGGGTTCTCACCGAGCGGGTGGTGCGGTGCGAGGAAGGTGCCGAAGCGAAGCCGTGCCATGGACGCACCCTACGGAACGGGGGGTTCCGAACTTCGACCGAACGGGTATCGTGGTGCCCGCTTCGGGGACGTAGCTCAGTTGGCAGAGCGCTACCTTTGCAAGGTAGATGTCAGGGGTTCGATTCCCCTCGTCTCCACGAATCCCTTGGCTCGCGGCGTAACTTGGCGCACATGGGGAGACGGGTGCTGGTGACAGCGGCGGCCTCGGGTATCGGCGCCTCGATCGCGGCTGCGTTCGTCGCAGCCGGTGACCGCGTCGAGATCTGCGACGTCGATGCCTCCGCACTTGATCGCTTCGGGGCAACGCATCCCTCCGTCGGCGTGTCGCACGTCGACCTGTCCGACGGCGCAGCGATCGACGCATGGCTCGACGGCGCGCTTGGTCGCCTCGGTGGAGTCGACGTGCTCGTGAACAACGCCGGCGTGAAGGGCCCGACTGCGCTCGTCGAAGACATCCTGCCCGAGGAGTGGGCCGCCACCGTCGCCGTCTGCCTCGATTCGCACTTCCACTGCGTGCGACGTGTGGCCCCGTTGTTGAAGGCGCAGGGAAGTGGCACGGTCATCAACCTGTCATCCACTGCCGGCCTCTACGGATACGGCATGCGTACGCCGTACGCCGCAGCGAAGTGGGCCGTCATCGGACTCACGAAGTCGCTGGCGATCGAGTTCGGACCGCACCGGGTGACGTGCAATTGCATCTGCCCCGGATCGGTGGCCGGCGACCGCATGGAACGTGTCATCGCCGCCGAGGCGGAGCAGCGACGCGAGCCCGTCGAAACGGTGCGACGTGAGTACCTCGCCGGGCAGTCGATCGAGCGCTTCGTCGAACCCGACGAGATCGCCGGACTGTGCCTCTACCTCGCTTCGGACGCCGCCCGGATGGTCACCGGCCAGGCCATCTCGATCGACGGCCACACCGAGACGTTCCACCTCTGAGCCATGCGCTGGGCCGACGTCAGCCGGCGACCGCCTGACTGAGCATCGCTTCGAGCATCTGCTGGTCGGGAGCGGCGAAGGGATCGGCCTGCCGAACGGCTGCGAGTGAGCCGAGCATGAAGTCGAGGAGGCCACCTGATGCCGGCGGAAGGTGCGAGCTGAGCACCATCGTCGGGTTGAGGGCCCGCACCGCGTCGAGCAACTGCGCGTACCGATCGGTATCGACCGTGTGCAGCCAGGGCGAGTCGATGGCGGCCCATCGCACCTGTCCCTCGCGCAGCGCGGCGGCGTCGAGGTCGTCGGCCCACTCCGGCATGTCGGCCAGAAGTGCACCGAAGCAGTCAGAGCTGAACAGTGCACCCGTTCGGTCGTCGACGAACCCCGTGGACACCGGGTTGTCGAACGCAGGTGGCTTGAAGCCGGTGAGCACGCGGTCGGCGAGATGGATGCTCTCCCCCGGGTTCACGAAGTTCACCCGATCCATCGGCAGGGGCGCGCACAGGTTCAGGAAACCCATCCCGAGGAACGTGGTGATGATCCTCAGTTGCGGCGCCTCCTCGAGGAGCTGTGGGATGGCGCCGATGTGATCGGGGTCGGGATGCGTGAGCCAGAGCCAGCGCAGGTCGGCTGGGTCGATGACGGTGCGCAGCGCCTGCATGAAGTCGTCGCGACCGACGACGGTGCCCGCCTCGACGAGCACTGGTTCTGCTCCGTGGAGCACATAGCCGTTCACGGCGAGTCGGCCGAAGGGGCCGATCTCGA
>JBMOFX010000060.1:0-12566 GCA_049318665.1 Ilumatobacteraceae bacterium
GCGTCGGCATGACGACGACACAGGAGGCCGCCGCGAGCATCGCCACCGGCATCGAACGCGTCGAGCCACACCGTCAGAAGATCGGCATCGAATCCATAGGCGACATCGGCAGGTGATGAACACCCCGGACGTTCGCACAGTCGAGCCACGCCGTCACGGTAGCGGCTCCGACTGTTGTCACTCGGCGATGCGGTGCGCGTTGCGACCCTCGCGCTTGGCGCGATAGAGCGCCTCGTCGGCCTTGCTCACCAGCATCTCAGGCGACTGCGCGTGCGCAGGGTAGACGGCGATCCCGATCGACGTGGTCTGCGGGTCATCGGGCGGCAGCGCGTCGGCGCAGGCCTCCGAGCACGCGGCAAGCAGTCGGTCGGCCAACGACGTCGCGCCCTCGTGATCACATCCAGGACAGATCACGAGAAACTCTTCGCCACCCCAACGCACCACGGTGTCGTACGCCCGCACCGACTGCCGCAGCAATCCGGCGAAGCTCACGAGCACCGCATCACCGACGTCGTGACCGTACGTGTCGTTCACCCGCTTGAAGTGATCGAGATCGCACAACAGCACCGACATCGGCTGCTGGCGAAGGTCGGCGCTGGCTCGCGCCTGCGCCAGCGCCTTGCTCGCCCGACGCCGATTCCCGACACCGGTCAGCGCATCTGTCTCGGCGTCGGTGGCCATTCGGATGATCTGTTCGATCCGGTCGAAGCCTGCCGCCATCGAGTCGAGGAGTCGGTTGAATGCGTCGAGCTGCTCACTGCCCGGCTCATCGGCGTATCGCAATTCGACCCGCAGCTCGAGGTCGCCCACCTCGAGCACGCGCTCGAGCAACGCCCCGGCGCGCCAACCGACTTCGGAGACGATGGCATCACCGAACCGGTTCGCGACGGCGGTGATCGTGCACCCGCGAACGTCGGGCATGCACGATGCGGCGCGGGCGACCTGATCGAGTTCGGCCGGCCCCCACCGCTCGTCGAGCGACCCCACGAGCGCCATCACCCGCGCAGCAGCGGCACCGCGGCGGGCCCGTTCTTCCTCGACCACCTTGCCGATGCCGGCCACGATCTGCTCGCCGACTCGACTCGCGAAGTCGGCCTCGGCGAGTGCTTGCGGCACGTCGGGAATCAGCAGCACACCGACGCCGACACCTTCGGTGTCGAGGGAATGTGCACCGGCCCGGTTGCGCAGTTCTTCCACCTCGGGCATCGAGTGCGTCGCGAACCCGAACGAGAACCCGATCGGGGGGAGTGACAGCGGCTCGAACGCCATGGCGCACTGATCCACCGGGGCGTGCTGGGTGATCACGTCGACCACGGCTGCCGCGTACGCGTCGAGCTCGAGGTTCGCGTTCGCCAGATTCGACACCTCGAGCAGCACCGACGTGGTGAGGAAGTGGACGAGGAACTCGCTGTGGTCACCCGAGCGCAGTTGATCGATCGCGCTCTGCTGCATGCGGGTCAGCTCGGCGATCGCGCTCATCGGGATCCTCCGAGCTCCGTCGTGAGCGTCGCCAGCTGCACTTCGGCCTCCGACACGATCGTGCCCGGACGCACGTGGTCGAGCTGCACGAGCGACAGCGCTGCGGCGAGCGGCTCCGAGTGCTCGGGGCTCGGCACGCCCAGCGCGTCTGCGATCGCATGCCCAGCCACCACCGCACGAGACAGCGCCGGCACCTGGTCGAGCGGGATGCGCGTGCCTGCGAGCGAACCGACGAGCAGGTGATGCGTGCGGACCGCGTTCACCACCGGTTCGGGAAGGTTCCAGCGGCGGAGCAGATCCGCTCCGAGCTCGGCATGGTCGCTGGCGACGCCGAGCGGCCCCCGCGCCGAGGCCTCCAGCAGATAGCCGACGTCGTGGAGGATCCCGACCGTGTACGCATCGTCGACCGACTCGCCCATGTGCCGCGCCACCACCGCACTGGAGCAGCCGACCGCCAACGAATGGAGCCAGAGCCAGTCGGGATAGACGTTCGGCGATTGGTCGAACACGAGGTCGGCCACCCGGCCAGCCGCGAGCGACCCGACCAATGTTGCGCCGAGCATGATCGTGGCCTGGCGAACACTACTGATGCGGCCGGAGTACCCAAGGTGGGCGGAGTTGGCTGCGCGCAGGACGACGGCCGACAGCGCCGGGTCGGTCATCACGAGACGCGAGATGTCGCGGCCAGCCTCGTTGGCGGCGGCGGGGTCGCGCAGCACCTCCATCACCACCTGCGCAGCTGCTGGATGAACCATGAGTCGGCTGGACTGCAGAAGAGTGCTCACCGTGTCGACCGTCCGACAGGGGCCAGAAGTCGCCATGAGGCTGCGTTGGTGGGCGATACAGGGCTCGAACCTGTGACCTCTACGGTGTGAACGTAGCGCTCTAGCCGACTGAGCTAATCGCCCGCTTGCGGGATGCGCAGGCTAGCAGTGGCTCCTTCGACTCGCACCACGCATGCCGTGCCCATTCCCTGTCGGTCGCGGTACGACTCCGTGTCCGTCGGGCACACCTGGTCGAACGGGATCAGTGAACGGACCACCGCGTCGTGCGCGCCGGCGCAACTCACCTCTCGTGCTTCCAATTGCTCCAATGCCACACAGTCACCGGCTCGGAGCAACCCGTCCGGCGTGCCCGGTAACGCTGGCTTCGTGAGCACCGAGCCAACGAGCACCGCAACGATGCCGAGTACCGCCATCGACAGCAGGAATCGCCACGGGAAACGTGCCGGGATCCCAGTCGGCACGAGCAGTGCCGGTTCAGGCGAGGACGAAGCCGCAGACGTGGACGTAGCCGACGACCGCGTGGAGGCGGGGCCGACGCCGCGCTCGGCGCGTAGCGCTTCGTCATAGCGATCACGCTGCCGTGGATCGCCGAGCACCCGCCACGCTTCGTTCACCTCCGCCATCAGGTCACCAGACCCCGACCCGTTCCGATCGGGGTGCGCTGTGCGTGCGGCTCGGCGATACGCGTCGCGGAGCTCGGCGGTGGTCGCGGTCTCCGGCGCCCCGAGCCGTTGGTAGTGATTCACGATTCGATGCTCCCGCCGCTTCGCCAGTACTGACCGGCTTCGCGCGATAGGAAGTCTTCGTCGACCAGGTATCGACGGAGCGCGGCCGTATCGGGATGGCGGCGACCGATGATGAGATTCACCATCGCCTCGCTGTACCGCCGGCCGGGTTCGAACTCCTGTGCCAACCAGTCGAGTACCACCAGACGCTTGGCACGCGCCACCGGGATCGCGGTCAGCCGACCGTCGGCCACGAACGCATCCATCACGCGCCGCGCCTCGTCCGGGAGGTCGGCGTGCTCGCCCGACGCAGGACGTGCAAGCGCCTCCCGCGCGGCTCGTTGAAAGGCAGCTGCGACGAGGTGCAGACCTCCCTCGAGCTCGATCACGAGGCCTGCCTCGACCAGCCGACCCGTCGCCTTTGCGACGCGTGCCAGCGGCAACGCCGTTGCCGTGGCGATCTGTTCGATCGTCGTACTCCCGAGCTCGAGGGCTGCGACCACCCGTCGACGGTCGTCGTCGGCGAGGAGGCCGACCAACACGGCGGCGTCGAGCGATCGGCTCATCACGTCCGCGTCAGTACTGCAGCTCGGGGTCGACCGTGCCGATCAACTCGTCGCCGCTGGCGAAGCGTCGAACGTTCGACGTGATCCGTTCCGACAGCAGCGGGACCGACATGTCCCAAGTGGAACCGACATGCGGGGTGATGATGCAGTTGGGCAGCGACCACAGCGGGTGTCCCGCTGGCAACGGTTCGGGATCGGTGACATCGAGCGCTGCACCACCGATCTCGCCCTCCTGCAGCGCCCACACGAGATCGTCGGTGACGATGTGCCGTCCGCGTGCGACGTTGACGATCCACGCGTGCGGCTCCATCAACTCGAACTCGTTGCGCGACAGCATCCCCTCGGTGTCGGGCGTGAGTGCCAGGGCGACGACAACGAGATCGGCACCGACGAGGGCATCGATGTAGTGATCGGCGTCGACCACTTCGTCGACGCCGTCCATCTCCTGGACGCGATTGCGCACCACGGTGATCCGGCAGTCGAAGGGCTGAAGCAGATCGATGAGCGCCTCGGTGATGCCACCACCGCCGAGGATCGTGACGTTCGCATCGACGAGGTTGGTGCCGCGGGGCTTGCTCCAATGATCGCTGCGCGCATACGCGCCGATCCCCCGGAGGCCTGCGAGTGCCAATGCGAGCGCGTGTTCCGCAACCGGCTCGGCGTAGACCCCTTTGCCGCACGTCCACACGCGATCGTCGTCGACGAGTTCGATGAAGTTCTCGACGCCGGCGAACGGGAGTTGTACCCATTCGATCTCCGGGTGATCTTCGAGCGTCCGCTCCAGCAGGGACGCGTCGACCGGCGACCCCCACACGACCGCCTCGGCCTCGGCGATCGGCACGACATGGCCGCCGCCGGCCGTGATGGCATCGGCCATCCACGACGGCGAACCCTCCGGAGCGAGAGCGATGCGTGGGGGGCCGTCGCCTCCGGGGCGACGGCCGGGTGCGGTGGTACTTGGAGGCATGGCAGGGGTGAGGCTAGTCCAGCCACTGGGGCCAGGGACGGGGACCATCGTCACGCACGGACGATGCGGTCGGCCACTGTTTCGGCCGACTCGACGGCGCCCTCGAGGTAGCCCGTCCACGTGGCGACGTGCTCGCCGGCGAGGTGCAACCGTCCGTGCGGTTCGCGGAGCACCTGCCAATGGGCAGTGACCGTGCCAGGGCCGTAGGCGGCGTAGCTGCCACCGAAGCGCGGCTCGGCCGACCAGGCTCGGGAGAACCCACCGAGCGGCGCGCCGATCGTCGGGTACATCGTGGCGAGGTCGGCGGCGACCGAGTCGATGCGACGGTTCTCGTCGAGTTCGGCAAGACGGCGTCCGCCATCGCCCCCGGTGTAGGCCATCGCGATCCCCGTAGGGCCGGGCTGATCGATCGTCGGTTCGTACACCCGCTGCGACGGAAGCGTGGTGTTCGTGTATCCGGCCGGCCACGCAGTCCGGTCGGTGAACTGGAGCGCTGTCTTGGTGACCGTGCCGTAGCCAAGTTCGTCGATCGCGGCGCGCAGCCGGGGCGACAACGGCGGCTCGAACGTGACGCTGCGCAGCGGGCCGAGCGCGCACGCCAGCACCACGTGATCGCCGGTCCACATCCCCGTCGCGGTGCGCACCTCCACGCGATCGTCGTCCCACGACACCTGGCTGACGAGTTCGCCGAGGTGGATGCGCTCGCGCCCGACCGCATCAGCCATCCACGAAGCGAGCTGCGACAGACCTCCCGCGACGCGATGCGCACGGACCGGTCGGTCGAGCGCGGCCCCGACGTGGTTCATCTGCGCGCGCTGCTGCGCGACGAACAGCGCCGAGACCTCGCGCAACTCGGCCGCGAACTCGCCCTGGGCGTTGCGAGCCGCGAACAGCCCGGCGAGTTCACCAAGACCCGCCGCATTGGCGACGTCGGCCATCGACCTCGCGTCGTGCGTCGCCGCATCGGGGTGGAGGTCAGGTCGCGACGGATCGGTGATGCCGGCAGCGATCGCTTCGAACAGGTCGCTGTAGTGCTCCAACTCGGCATCGAGCGTAGGCGCCAGCGTGTGCACGTCCTCGGGTGAGAGCAACCGCCCGTCGCGGAACAGCAGGCGGCGGAGCATGGTCCACTCCTGTCCCTCGCCTTCGAGCGACAGTCCGGCCTGGCGGAGCAGCTCGATCATTCGATGATGATCGGTGTCGACCCACTCGGCGCCGCTCTCCGCGAACTGGCCGCCCACGAACGCCGACATGACGGTTCGCGCTCGACCACCGACACGGTCGCCACCTTCGATCACCTGGACGTCGACACCTGCGTCGAGCAACAGACGGGCGCACCGCAGACCCGCCAACCCGGCACCCACCACGATCACCTGCACGTCAGTTCCCCGTGAGGGTGGCAGCGATCTTCGTCGTGTCGTCACCGCTTCGACGCAACACCAACGCGGCGACCAACAGCGACACGAGCGTCACACCGATCAGCACCGTCGCCATCGCCGCGATCTCCGGTCGGCGCACCGTACGCGCGAGGCCGAACACGTAGGTCGGGAACGTGTTGGTGCCCGGCGCCTTCACGAAATCGCTGATGATCACGTTGTCGAGCGCGAACGTGAAGGCGAGCAGTCCACCAGCGAAGATCGCTGGCGAGATCAGCGGCAGTGTGATCTGCCGGAACGCATTGACAGGCGTGGCGAACAGGTCGGCCGCGGCCTGCTCGAGGCTCTCGTCCATACCGGCCATGCGAGCACGCACGATGAGCGTGACCACGGCAGCGGAGAAGATCGACTGCCCGATCCACAGCGGGAAGAACCCCTGCTGGAAGATCCCGCCCAACGCAACGAACTCGAGCTGCATGCCCGTCGCATCGACGATCTCCGGCGTGGTGAGCACGAGCAGCAGGATCGCCATGAAGCCAACGGTCCATCGACCGGGGCGACGGGCCAGAGCGATGCCGGCGAACGTGCCGAGCACCACGGCGATGAGCGCCGCAACCACGGCGGCACCGAGCGACCACTTCACCGCGCCGGTGAGCTGCGAGTTCTGCCACATCTGGCCGTACCACTTCGTCGAGAAGCTGCTCCACACCTCCATCGACTTGTTGTCGTTGAACGAGTGCCCCACGATGAACGCGATCGGCAGGTAGAGGAACACCAAGACGAGCGCGGCCCAGATCCACAGCAGCACCCGGCTCGCCCGATCCCCCACGAGCACGTACACCGCAACGACGGCGGCGATGGCGAGCAGCCCGAAGACGGTGGTGAGGATGCCCCGCGTCGACAGGCCGAACAGGTAGGCGCCAATGACAAGGGCGACGAGCACCCATGCCGCTCCTGCCACGTTCGGGTCCCACTTCGCGAGTCGGCTCAGCCCGGCGCCGAGTGCGAGCGACACGCCGAGGATCAACAGGATCGCCGCCACGAGCACGACCGCCACGGCCGCACCGAGCGGCGGGTTCTGCGCCTGGAGGAACTGCGTGGCGACGAGGTTGCCGGGCATGTTGCCGTCGGCGCCACCGAGCAGGTTGGCCGTGATGTAGTCGCCGGCCAGCGGCACGAACACGAGCACCATGCCGGCGATGATGCCGGGACGAGCGAGCGGGAGCGTGACGCGCAAGAACGTACGAAGACGCCCTGCGAAGAGATCACGACTCGCCTCCCGCAGCGCCGGGTCGAGCCGATCGAGCGCCACGAAGAGCGGGAAGATCATCAGCGGGAGGTAGTTGTAGACCACGCCGATCTGCACGCCGATGCGCGTGTCGAGCAACTGCAGCCGCTCGTCGATGAGCCCCCAACTCAGCAAGGTGTTCGAGATGAGGCCCTTCGGGGCGAGGACGATCCGCCAGGCCAGTGTGCGCATCAGGAAGTTCGTGAAGAACGGCACTGCGAGCGCGGCCAGCACGAGGCCCTTCCCCGCCTTCACCTTCACCGCGAGCAGGTATGCGATCGGGAATGCGATGACCAGACACAGGAACGTGCCGAGGATCGTGGTGCGCATCCCCTGCAGCAGCACCTTGGTGAACAACCCGTCGAGCCCACCGGCGAGCGCCTCGCGGTAGTTGCCGAGGGTGAGGTTGCTGTAGCTGACCCGCCCGGCGCTGCCCGGCACCTTCTCACCGAAGCTTGCCGCGATGACCAGCACCACGGGCACGACGAAGAACGCCACCCACCATCCCCCCGCGGGGATGGCGAGCAGGAAGTTCGGGAGCCTGGTGCGACGTTTCGCCGGTGCAGTGGCCGCGGCGCTCGTAGTGGTGCCGGTCATCGCCGCGACATCAGGCGCCGGCCTCGGCCTTCACCTTGTTGTAGATCTCGACGATCTGCTCCTGGTTGTCGAGCGAACCCGACCGCATGTTCTTCACTTGCTCGTCGGTGAAGTACACCATGTCGAGGAACGGCGTATCGGCCGGCAGCGCTTCCTTCGATCCGAGGACACCCGTGTTGTAGCCGTGGAAGGCGACGTCCT
Organism: Ilumatobacteraceae bacterium; assembly: GCA_049318665.1. Classification (GTDB taxonomy): domain Bacteria; phylum Actinomycetota; class Acidimicrobiia; order Acidimicrobiales; family Ilumatobacteraceae; genus VFMC01. The sequence goes on from JBMOFX010000060.1 coordinate 7,985, forward strand.
TGGCCGAGTTCGCAGGCTCCAGGATGAAGTTGATGAAGTTGTACGCCGCGTCGACGTTCTTGGCGTCGGACAGGATGCACCAGTTGTCCATCCACAGTTCGGTCTCCGGCCCACCGATGCCCCACGAGTAGTCCTCGGGGTCACCACCTGCCGCGACGACCGCATTGAGGCCCTGCCGCGCGTCGCCGTTCCATGACATCGACAGCACGTAGTTGCCCTGGGTGAGGTTGATGCCCGGGTACGAGTCGAACGCCTTCACGTGCTGAGCGAACTCGTTGACGAGGAAGTCCTCGCAGTTCTTCAGGGCGTCGGCATCGGTGGTGTTCCAGTCGATGCCGTTCGCCCAGAAGTACATGCCGGTGAGGTTCGGTGCCGTGTCGAGGATCGACACCTTGCCGCTGGCCTCGTTCATGGCGACGTCGATGAAGTCGGCCCACGTGTTGATCTCTCGCGTGATGACGGTCTTGTCGAAGATCCAGCCCGTGGTGCCCCAGTTCTTGCAGACCGAGTGCTTGTTGTCGGGGTCCCATGCTTGATTCGCGTAGGCGGGGTCGAGGTTCTTGAAGTTCGGGATCTTCGACTTGTCGAGTTCGACGAGCAGGCCTTCCTTCGCCATTTGGGGGATGTAGACGCCCGTGGGACACACCATGTCGAAACCGGTGCTGCCGCCGGACGCGACGAGCTTCTGGATCGCCTCTTCGTTCGAGTTGAAGATCGTGATCTCGATGTCGCCGAACGACTTCATCAGATCCGGATCGTTGTACTCCGCCCAGGTGAACAGCTTGAACGAGTTCGCGCTGGCGTCTCCTGTCGATGTGCCGCCCGACGTGTCGGGGGCATCGGTGCTCGACGAGCCCTCATCGCTGGAACTCCCGCATGCGGCGAGAAACGCGGCGAGCGCGGCCGAGCCGCCGACCACGCCGAAGAAGCGACGGCGCGACATCTCGTCGGCGAGTCGACCTGCCGTTTCGGTGTCCATCAAGATGCGGAGGGGATCTGGCTTGCGAGTCATGGGAACCTGCTGCTTTCTGTGAACGGGTTGGATTCAGGCATTGCTGTTGGCGGGATCGACCAGGACCAGGTCGGCCTGGCGATCGGAGAACTGGTACACGTCGTCGGCCGTCCAGGTGGCCCACACGGGGTCGCCGGGGTTGAACCGCTTCGCTTGGGCGCGAGGGGTGAGGACGAGGATCTCGCGGCCGCGGGCTTCGACGACGTACTGGAGCACGTCACCGAAGTGGGCGACGCTGGCGATCGTTCCCTCGAAGCTGTTGACCGCGGTGGCGATCTCCTCGGGCGTGAGCACGAAACACTCCGGGCGTACTGCGGCGAGCGCACCCGAACCCGGCTGCAGCGCCTCCTCGGGACGAGAGATCTTGAACACGGTGCCGTCGGCCGCGACGACCCCGTCGGAGGTGGCCGTGCCCTGCCAGAAGTTGTTGCGACCGATAAACGCGGCGACGAACGCAGAGGCTGGATGCTCGTAGACGGTCTCGGGGTCGCCGAGTTGCTCGATGTGGCCGTCGAGCATGATGGCGATCCGGTCGCTCATGCTCATCGCCTCCTCCTGGTCGTGGGTGACGAAAACGAAGGTGATCCCGAGCCGACTCTGGAGCAACTTTAGTTCGATCTGCATCTCCTCGCGGAGCTTGCGGTCGAGTGCGCCGAGGGGCTCGTCGAGCAGGAGCACGCTGGGCCGGTTGACGAGCGCACGTGCGAGTGCCACGCGTTGCTGTTGTCCACCGGAGAGCTGGCGCGGCATCCGCGCGGCGAGCGATGACATCTTCACCATGTCGAGCGCTTCGTTGACCCGTTTGCCGATGTCGCTCTTCGGCACCTTGCGCTGGCGCAGCCCGTAGGCGACGTTCTCCGCGACGGTCATGTGTGGGAACAGCGCGTAGGCCTGGAACACCGTGTTGACGTCGCGCTTGTACGGGGGGATGCCCTGCACGTACTCGCCGCTGATCCGGATGAAGCCTTCGTCGGGTTGCTCGAAGCCGGCGAGCATGCGCAGGGTCGTCGTCTTGCCACAGCCACTCGGGCCGAGCAACGAGAGGAACTCCCCTTCGCGAATCGTGAGATCGAGGCCGTCGACGGCGACCATTGACCCGAACCGTTTGGTGACGTTCGTGATCTCGACGCTGCCGCGTGCGCTGTTGGCCGACTCGTTCATCGGCGACGTTCCCGACACAGATCCTCGTTTCTCCGCTCACCCCGGGGGGTGCGCGTTTCTAGCACAACACGACCCGGTTGCGACCAGCGCCTGATGACGACAGTATTTCGACTCGATGAATCGATCTCAGAGCCCACTCGACGAAGTGGACCGGGCGATCATCGAACGGTTGCAGCGCGACGGCCGCATCCCGTACACCCGGCTCGGCGCGGCGGTCGGTCTGTCGGAAGCTGCGGTCCGCCAGCGGGTCCAGCGGTTGCTCGACGCGGGGATCATGCAGGTGGTAGCCGTCACCAACCCACTGTCGATCGGCTATCGCCGGATGGCGATGATCGGCGTCCGGCTCGAAGGGCCGTCCGACGAGATCGCGGCCGCGCTGCAGGCAATGCCCGACATCGACTACCTCGTCGTGACGGCCGGATCGTTCGACCTGATGGCCGAAGTGGTGGTGAGCGACGACCAGGAACTGCTCGACCTCACCAACCGCATCCGCCGAGTCCCCGGCGTCACCAGCACCGAGACGTTCATCTACCTCGACCTGAAGAAGCAAACCTTCACCTGGGGCGCGCACTAGTCGCCGAGCCCGCGCCCACCCGAGTCCCACACCCCCGACCGAGTCCCACACCCCCGACCGAGTCCCTCGTGCACACCCGAGTCTGCTGGTGCACCCGTCGCGCGTCGAGACACTCGGGTGAACACCCAGCCGCCGCCCGCGAGGCTGCGTACCCGGTCGTCCGCCGAACGGGGAACGAGGTGAGATCATGGGCACATGACCAGCAACATCCGCACCGTCGGCGTGCCCCGCGAGATCAAGACCGCCGAGCATCGGGTCGCCATGACCCCTGATTGCGTGCGTGAGTTCGAACGCAGCGGCATCGACGTCTTCATCGAGGCAGGCGCCGGCGAAGGCGCGAGCTTCTGCGACGACGACTACCGCGCCGCCGGAGCGACGATCGTGGCGAGTGCTGCCGAAGCGTGGGGCCAGGACCTCGTCGTGAAGGTGAAGGAGCCGAAGGAGGAGGAGTTCGGCTTCCTCCGGAGCGACCTCACACTGTTCACCTACCTCCACCTTGCCGCCTATCCCGCCGTGGCCGAAGCCCTGTTGGTCAGCGGCTGCACGGCCATCGCCTACGAGACCGTCCAGTTACCCGGCGGGGCCTTACCGCTGCTCGCCCCGATGAGTGAAGTAGCCGGTCGCCTCGCGCCACAGATCGGCGCGCACTACCTCGAGCGCCACAACGGGGGCCGTGGCGTGCTGATGGGCGGCGCACCTGGCGTGCAACCGGCCAAGGTCGTCGTGCTCGGGGCGGGCAACGTCGGTTGGAACGCCGCTTGGATCGCGGCGGGCATGGAGGCCGAGGTCGTCCTGTTCGACAAGAACCTCGACCGGCTGCGCTGGGTCGACCAGATCAACAAGGGTCGCATCGTCACACTCGCCTCCAACCGAGGTGCCCTCGAACGCAACCTCGCGGACGCTGATCTCGTGATCGGAGCGGTCCTCGTTGCGGGCGGACGCGCGCCGGTCGTGGTGAGCGACGACATGGTCCGCTCGATGAAGCCGGGTGCCGTGATCGTCGACGTGGCCGTCGACCAGGGTGGCTGCATCGAGACGATCCACGAGACCACGCACAACGACCCGGTGTACCTCGAGCACGGCGTCCTCCACTACGCCGTGGGCAACATGCCAGGCGCGGTGCCCCACACGAGCACCTATGCGCTCACGAACGCCACCCTCCCGTACCAGTTGGAGGTGGCGCTGCACGGTCCGGCCGAGGCGGCACGACGCGACCCCGCCCTGGCACTTGGCTTCAACACCGTCGGCGGGCACGTCACCAACGGGCCAGTCGCCGAGTTCCTCGGTCGGCCTGTCGTCGATCCGCTCGTCGCGCTCAGCGCCTGACCGCCTGGGATACACCGGTTACGGTGCAGCCATGAGCATCCCCGCAGCTGAGCTCGACCTCCCAGAGATCGCGTTCGAGGACGGCAGTTTCGAACAACGTCAGGCCATGCGTGCAGCGCTGCCCCCCGACACGTGGCTGGTCCGCAATCCGATCGGCTACGGCGTGATCCGCTACGACGACGTCATCGGCATCCTGCGCGACAAGCGGTGGCACAGCGCCACGTCGCGCCTGCCGGAGTTGATGGGCATCACCAACCCCGAGTTCCTGGAGGACCAGCGCACGAGCATCCTGTCGGCCGAGGGCGAGGAGCACACGCGACTTCGCCGGCTCGTGGCACCTGCGTTCAACCCGCGAGCCGCCGATCGGCTCCGACCGTTCATGCGGGAGGTGATGAACGGGCTCATCGACGACATCGCGCCACATGGTCACGGCGATTTCGTGACGTCGATCACGGAGCCGTACCCGATCCCGATCATCTGCGAGCTCCTCGGTGCACCGAAGAGCGACT
>JBMOFX010000061.1:0-12543 GCA_049318665.1 Ilumatobacteraceae bacterium
ACAGCTTCATCGTCGACCCGCACAAGTGGTTGTTCGCGCCGTTCGACTGCTGCGCGCTGCTGTACCGAGATCCGCAGCAAGCCCGTATGGCGCACACCCAGCACGCGGAGTATCTCGACGTGTTGCACACCGACGACGCGCACGAGTGGAACCCCAGCGACTTCGCGCACCACCTGTCGCGCCGCGCACGCGGGTTGCCGTTCTGGTTCAGCCTCGCCACGTACGGCACCGACGCGTACCGCGATGCCGTCGAGCAGACCCTCGACGTGGCGTGGAAGGCGGCCGACCTCGTCCGTGCCGCTCCGCATCTCGAACTGATCATGGAGCCGGAGCTCAGCGTGGTGCTGTTCCGCCGGATCGGGTGGGGCCCGGTCGAGTATCAGGCGTGGAGTGATGCGTTGTTGCGCGACGGCACCGCCTTCGTCACGCCCACGGCGTGGCAAGGCGAGACGCTGCTGCGGCTGTGCGTCGTGAACCCGCGCACGACCGTCGACGACGTACAACTGCTCATCGACTCGCTGGGGGACGGCGCATGACCGATCTGCTCATTCGGAACGCCCGTCTCGTGGCCACGGTCGACGACACCAGGCGCGAACTCTCGGGTGGCTGGGTGGCGATCACCGGCGGCATCGTGGAGGCGGTCGGTGCGTCGACCGACCCGGCGCCGGAAGCCGCACGAGTGATCGATGCGAGCGACTGTCTGGTCACGCCGGGTCTCATCAACACCCACCACCACATCTACCAAAACCTCACTCGGGCGTTCCCGCCGATGACCGACAAGCCGCTGTTCGGGTGGCTGCAGTCGCTCTACCCACTGTGGGCCGCGATCGACGAGGAAGCGGTGTACGCATCGGCGTTCGTCGGCCTCGCCGAGCTCGCGCTCAGCGGGTGCACCACCTCCAGCGACCACCTGTACCTCCACCCGCGCGGCGCAGGCGATCTTCTGTCGGCCTAGATCGCGGCCGCACGCGCACTTGGCATCCGCTTCCATCCGACACGCGGCTCGATGAGTCTCAGCGCGAAAGATGGCGGGCTCCCGCCCGACTCGGTGGTGCAGGACGACGACGAGATCCTCGCGGCGAGTGCCGACGCCGTTGCCCGTCACCACGACCGCGCGCATGGCGCGATGGTGCGCATCGCGCTCGCGCCGTGCAGCCCGTTCAGCGTGACCGAGCAGTTGATGGTTCGTTCTGCCGAGCTCGCCGAGCAGCTCGACGTGCGTCTGCACACTCACTTCGCGGAGAACGCGGAGGACGACGAGTTCTCGCTCTCGACGTTCGGCTGCCGACCGATGGAGTACCTCGAGCGGACCGGATGGTGCACCAACCGCACGTGGGTCGCGCACTGCGTGATGCCGAACCACGACGAGATCCATCGTCTCGGCGCGGCCGGTATCGGCGTGGCCCATTGCCCGAGCAGCAACCTGATCCTCGCCTCGGGGATCTCGCCGATCGTGCCGATGCGTGCTGCGGGTGTGCAGGTCGGTCTCGGCGTCGACGGGTCGTCATCGGCCGACTCCGCCTCGCTGTGGCTCGAGGCGCGCCAGGCGATGCTCCTCGCCAAGCTTCGCGACGGTGCACATGCGGGTACCGCGAGAATGGCGCTCGAGATCGCGACACGGGGTGGTGCTGGTTGCCTCGGCCGTGTCGGTGAGATCGGCGTGCTGGCGCCCGGCGCCGTCGGCGATGTTGCGATCTGGAAGCTCGACGGTCCCGCCTTCAGCGGTGCCGTTGCCGACCCGATCGAGGCCTGGCTCCGCTGCGGCCCCACCGGTGCGTGGCACACCATCGTGCACGGCGAGTCGATCGTCGAGGAGGGCCGGGTCGTCCATCCCGACCTGCCCTCGGTGCTGCGTGATCACGACCGTCACGCCCGCCGCATCCAGCGCCTCGCGGACTGACCGCACGTGTTCGGGGCCTTCGCCACGGCCTTCGTGGCGATCTTCCTCGCCGAGCTTCCCGACAAGACGATGTTTGCGTCGGTGGTGCTCACCACGCGCTACAAGCGCCCGCTCGCCGTGTGGATCGGTGCCTGCCTCGCGTTCGCGATGCACGTGGTGCTCGCGGTGGCTCTCGGCTCCGTACTCAATCGGTTGCCCGAGACTCCGCTCCAGCTCGCGGTCGGTGCCCTGTTCATCTTCGGTGGCGTGGTGATGTGGCGCGACACCGACGTGGAGAGTGAGGAGGCCGGGGACGACCTCGAGACGCCGCCACTCGCCACCTCGCGAGCCGTGGCCGTTCGGGCGTTCGTCGTGCTCGGACTTGCTGAGTTCGGCGACCTCACCCAACTCGCCACCGCCGGCATCGCGGGGCGGACCGGCGAACCCGTCGCCGTCGCCCTCGGCGCCTGGACCGCGCTCGCCACCGTCGCCGGTCTGGCCGTGCTCGCCGGCAGTTGGCTCGAAAAGCACGTTCCGATGCAACTCGTCCGCCGCATCGCCGCCGGCATCTTCATCGCCTTCGGCCTCATCACCATCGTCGTCGCACTCGCCTGACCGCCCTTTTGACGGCCCATCCGCCGAAGTGTCGCGTGTCGTCGTGAGGCTCACGACGTGGAGCGAAAGATCGCGGCGGGAGGGTGACGTTGGGCGGGCGCGTGGGGGCGGCGCGGTCGTCGTGTGACACTGGGGGGCGTGATCCCCCAGTCGCCGATGCGCTACTACGACACGCACGAGCGCCGACCTCGCTGGGTCGTCCGGCTGGTCATGCTGCTGCTGTTGGTGGCCGTTGGCGTCGGAACCTGGCGCGTCACGGAATCGCGAACGAGCGACAGTGCAGCGGGTGCGTTGGGCACATCGGGACTGCCGGCCGGCACCCCGAACACTCCTGCCTCCACTCCCGACACGGTGGAGCCCGACTCCTCACGCATCGAGTCGGTCGTGATGATCGGCGACTCGATCACCCGCGGGTCGACGAATGCCTTGCGGTACGCGCTCACGGCTTCCGGTGTCGAGAACCTGGTGATCGATGGGAAGAACAGCCGCAGGATCGACTCGGGTGACGGGCGCTCGACGCCGGAGTCCGGCATGCGGGCACTCCAGAGGATTCTGTCCATCGACGCCGACCCCGACGCGTGGGTCATCGCGTTGGGCACCAACGACGTCGGCCAGTACGCGTCTGAGGACGAGTACCGCCAACTCATTCGAACCATGCTCGACGCGCTCCCCGCCGACCGGCCCCTCGTGTGGGTCGACGTCTACCGGTTCGACCACTTCGACGACACGCTCGTGTTCAACCGCGTCCTGCGCGAAGAGATCGCCACCCGCCCCGACTCGGTGGTGGTGTCGTGGTTCGATCAGGCGGCCACGCGCACGAAGGAAATCTTGCAACCCGATCGCGTGCACCCCAACGACGACGGCACGGTGGTGTTTGCCCGCGTGGTGCTGCAGGGCCTCGAGTCGGTCACCTGACCCGCCCCAGAGACTCACGCCCCGGGCGTACCCCAGCGGCTCTGCCCGAAGCGGTATCCGACCGAGCGGACCGTCTGGATGAGGCTCGCATGCTCTTCGCCGAGCTTGGCGCGCAAGCGTCTGATGTGGACGTCGACCGTGCGCGCCCCGCCGTAGTACTCGTAGCCCCACACGCGCGACAGGAGCATCTCTCGCGTGAACACCTTGCCCGGGTTCTGCGCAAGGAACTTCAACAACTCGTACTCCATGTAGGTGAGGTCGAGCGGACGACCGGCGATCGATGCCTGGTACGTCTCCAGGTTGAGCACCAGGCCGCTGTACTCGACCATCTCGGGCTTCACCCCGTCGCCGCCGCGCCAGAACAGGTGTTTGAGGCGCGCCTCGACTTCACTGGGGTGGAACGGCGTGAGGCAGAAGTCGTCGAATAACTCGCTGCGCAGTTCGAGGTCGCCGATCTGCGCGCCGCTCACGAGTACGAGCAGCGGTGACAGCGGGATGTCGCGCTTGCGCAGCGAACGGCAGAGCGCCCAGGCACCGTCGGGGTCGGCGTCACACGACACGATCGCCCCGGCCCAGCCGCCCGCGGGTTCGTTGCGTGCGGCATCCTCGGCGTTGGCGACCGCCTTCCACCGATAGCCGGCCATGTCGAGTGTGCGCGCAAGCTCCGGTGGCGGCGATTCGGGGAAGACCGCGACCAGATCCACGTCAGAGGGCCTTGAGGTAGCGGTCAATCTCGAACTGGGTGACCTGCGTCTTGTACGCCCGCCACTCGCTGCGCTTGTTGCGCACGAACCACTCGAAGATGTGCTCGCCGAGCGCCTCGTGCACCAGCGGTGAGGTCTGCATCACGCCGAGCGCATCGTTGAGCGACTGCGGCAACTGCGCGATACCGAGCTTCGCCAGCTCTGCGTCGCCCATCTCGAACAGGTTGGCGTCGGCCTCGACCGGCAGCTCGTAGCGCTCGCTGATGCCGCGCAGGCCGGCGGCGAGCAGCACCGAGAACGCGAGGTACGGGTTGCACGCGGGGTCGGGTGAGCGGTATTCGATGCGTGTGGCCAACGGGTTGCCACGCTTGGGGATCGGCACCCGGATCAGACCGCTGCGGTTGTTGCGCGCCCAACTGATGTGCACCGGCGCTTCGAAACCGGGCACCAGCCGCTTGTAGCTATTGACCGTCTGGTTGGTGACAGCGGTGATCTCTGCCGCGTGGCGCAGCAGCCCGGCCATGAACTGCTTGGCCACTGGCGACAGGTTGTGCGGATCGGCCTCGTCGTAGAACGCGTTCTCCTCGCCGCGGAACAGCGACATGTGGGTGTGCATGCCGCTGCCCTGCACGCCCTCGAGCGGCTTGGGCATGAACGTCGCGTGGACGCCGTTCGCCGCAGCCACCTCCTTCACCACGAGCCGGAACGTCATCACGCTGTCGGCCATCGTGAGTGCGTCGGTGTGGCGGAGGTCGATCTCGTGCTGACTCGGTGCATCCTCGTGGAAGCTGTACTCCACCGGGATGCTCATCGTCTCGAGCGTGCGAATCGTCTGCTTGCGCAGCGAACCGGCGATGTCGGTGGTGGTGAGATCGAAGAATCCGCCTTCGTCGAGCGGCACCGGCGTGACGCCGCGCTCGGGCGGCGCGAAGTAGAAGAACTCGATGTCGGGGGCCAGATAGAACTCGAAACCCATGGCTCGCGCCGCATCGATCTGGCGGCGAAGCACCTGACGCGGGTCGCCATGGAACGGCGTGCCGTCGAGGTGGTGGATGTCGCAGAACACCCGCGCCTCGGGCGACTTCGGGTCGCCCCAGGGCAGCACCTCGAAGGTGTTCGGATCGGGCATCGCGAGAACATCGCTCTCCTGGATGCGACTGAACCCGTCGATCGACGAACCGTCGAAGGTCATGCCGTCTTCGAGGGCGTTCTCCAGTTCTGCAGGGCTGATCGCGAAGCTCTTCAGGTTGCCGAGCACGTCGGTGAACCAGAGTCGGATCAACCGAACGCCGCGCTCCTCCACGGTGCGCAGCACGTAGTCACGTTGCTGTTCGAGCACGGCCATCTCCTCAGTCTTGTCGTTCGTGGAACGGGGGTGAAAACGTCAGGAGGGGGCCAACGTGTGTCGGCCCCCTCCAACGATCTACGAACGGACGCTCAGGCGGCGCCGCAGACGGCATCCAGGAGGAGCCGCGTGACGACGTAAGGGTCACAGTTCGCGTTCGGGCGACGGTCCTCGGCGTAGCCCTTGCCATCCTTCGCGACCTGCCACGGGATGCGGATGCTCGCGCCGCGGTTCGACACGCCGTAGCTGAACTTGTTGTACGGGGCGGTCTCGTGCGCACCGGTGAGACGGCTCTCGATGTCGTGGCCGTATCCCTTGATGTGCAGGTCGACGCGCTTGCCGATCGCCTTGCAGGCGGCCTCGATCGCGCTGTAGCTCTCGCGCATCGCCTTCGTCGAGAAGTTGGTGTGTGCGCCAGCGCCGTTCCAGTCGCCCTTCACCGGCTTCGCCGCGAACGACACGACCACGTCGTAGTCCTCGGCGATGCGGTGGAGCAGCCAGCGTGCGACATGGATGTGGTCGCTCACGGTGAGCGCGTCGGCCGCACCGATCTGGAACTCCCACTGTCCGGGCATCACTTCGGCGTTCGTGCCTTCGATCATCAGGCCGGCGTCGAGGCAGGCCTGCGTGTGCTCTTCGATGATCTCGCGGCCGATCACGCGGCCGGCACCGACGCCGCAGTAGTACGGACCCTGCGGGGCGGGGAAACCGTTGTTGGGGAAGCCGAGCGGCGTGCCGTCGAGCTTGAGGAACGTGTACTCCTGCTCGATGCCGAAGATCATCTCCTGCTTCGCGTACTTCTTGGCCGACTTCTCGAGCGTCGCACGCGTGTTGGTGGGGTGCGGCTTGCCGTCGGTAGCGTTGAAGACCTCGCAGAGCACGAGCACGTTGTCTCCGCCACGCAGCGGGTCGGCGCAGACGAACACCGGCTTGAGCATGCAGTCGCTGCGGTCTCCGGTGGCCTGTTCCGTCGACGAGCCGTCGAAGCCCCAGATCGGGGGCTCCTTGCCGTCGGCGACGATCTTCGTCTTCGAGCGAAGCAGCGGGGTGGGCGACGTGCCGTCGATCCAGATGTATTCAGCTTGGTAGGCCACGGGTGTCCTTTTCGGGTACAGGGTTCGGAGGGGCGGGCGGCAATCTGTCAGCGACGCATTGCTCCCTCGTTGCCCCTCTGTGAACACTGTGTGAAGTCAGCCCTTGGCTGGGCGCGCCCGCCACCATGCGAGCGTCGCCTTGGCGGCGTCGTCGAACGGAGTGGCCGAGAGGCCGAAGGTCTTCTCGGTGAGCGACGAGTCGACCACCCACGGCTTGTCGAACTGGTAACGAGTTTCCGCCAGCTCCCGCATGAGCGGCACGAACAGGCCGAGCGACTTCACCGCAAGCCACGGCACGCTCGACACACGAACGGTGGTTCCCGCCGCCTTGGCGAGTGCCGTCACGGCTTCGCGCTGGGTGAGCGCCGGCGAGTTCGGCACGTGCCACGGGTGTCCCCACGCGCGCTCGTCGGTCGCAATCGTGACGAGCGTGCGCGCGATGTCGGGCATGTAGGTGAGGTGGTGCGGCAGATCGAGCGAGCCGAGCATCGACACCTTCTTGCCGGCGAGCACCTGGGGTACGACACGGTCGCCGAACGACGAGCCGAGCACTTCGGGGCCGAAGAAGTCGGAGGCACGGGCGAGGGTGCCACGCAACCGTCCGGCGCGGTGCGCCTCGAGCAGCTCCGTCGCCATCATCGCTCGGGTGCGACCCTTGGTGCCCTGCGCCCGCATCGGGTGGTCTTCGCGCATCGGCATCGCACTGTCGGGGCCGAACGCATACAGGTTGTCCATCATCACCAGGACGGCACCGGAGCGCTCGGCCGCGGCGAGGAACGCACGGTGTAGCGGCGGCCAGTCGGTTGCCCACTTGTGGTACTCCGGGTTGACGGCGTTGATGATCGACGCGGCGCCCGTGGCCAGGCTGGTGAGGAGCTCGGCATCGGTGGCATCGCCGGCAACGAGCGTGATGCCCGGGGCGACGGGACCCGACCCGCTTCGGGTGAGCACCGTCACCCGATCGCCACGCTCGGCGAACTGGCGGGCAGTGGTGGCGCCGACGGGGCCGGCTCCGACGACGAGGTGATGGGCGGTGGACATGGTGTGCTCCTCGGCTTGCTGGTTGGACTGCTGGTTGGATCATCGCTCTCATTGGAGAGCAGTGCTCTCTCAGTATGTCAAGTGCGGTGCTCCGAATCAAGAGCACTGCTCTCGATTTCGCGTGACGTTCGCTACACTGCCCGCATGACCGGAGTCAGGGAGCGAGCACGAGCTGAGCTGACCGTCGAGATCAAGGCGATCGCTCGTCGGCAGATGGCCGTCGACGGACCCGCCAACCTGTCACTGCGAGCGGTGGCGCGAGAGCTGGGGATGGTGAGCTCCGCGATCTACCGCTACTTCCCGAGCCGCGACCTGCTGCTCACCGCGCTGATCGTCGACGCCTACAACGAACTCGGCGAACTCGCCGAGGTGACCGACGCATCGATCGAGTCTCGCGACGTGCTCGAACGCTGGAACGCGCTCGGATGGGCGACGTATCGGTGGGCGGTCGATGCGCCCTCGCAGTACAGCCTGCTGTTCGGCACACCCGTGCCCGGCTATCGCGCGCCGGACGACACGATCGGTCCGGCGACTCGCTTCACCTCTGTGCTCGCTCGCCTGCTCGACGACGTCGCATCGGCGGGTGGCGGCCCCGTCGTCGCCCCAACCGTGCCCGCCGTGTTGGCGCCCGACGTCGAGCGTCTGCGCCAACTCACCGGCACGTCCATGGACGATGCGACGTTCCTGGCGGGCATGCAAGCGTGGACCGCGATGTTCGGGCTGATCTCGTTCGTGCTGTTCGGTCAGCTCCACAACGTGGTCGACGATCACGACGACTTCGTGCGGATGTCGATCGACCTGATCGGGCGGCAGGTCGTTGGTCAACAGAATGTGCGGCAGCAGGGAACCGGACGCCGTCGTCGCGCCGTCCAAACCGCATGACGCTCCACCCCGCACCGATGTCACGCCGATCGCTCCTCATCGGAGCCCTGTCGATTCCCGCGGTCGCCGCACTCCTGGCGGCGTGTGGCACGTCCGAGAGCGAGTCGCCGGCCACCGAGCCGGGGGTGGATGGTGCGCCGGCGATCGTCCACCCGACCGGTCCGGACGAGGTGATCGTTCGCATCGGGTTCGAGGGCGGGTTCGTCACACCGGGCACCGACTTCGCTGCGGTGCCGTCGCAACTCATCGCTGGCAACGGGCAGGCCTATAGCCCGGGGGTCGTGACGTTGGAGTTCCCCGGGGCGCTCGTCGCGCCGATCCAGGTGCAGAGCATCACCGAGACCGGCATCCAAAAGGTGCTGCAACTCGCGACCGCGCAGGGCCTGCTTGCCCCCGCACCCGAGTACGAGCGCAACGATCAGATCGCCGATGCGCCCGACACGGTCGTCGTGATCGCCGCGGGTGGGCAGGTGTACACGCACCGGGCCTACGCGCTCGGCATCGGCGACGAGACCGACCCGAAGCGCAAGGCGCTCGCCGAGTTCGTCACCAAGATGAGTGACCTCACCGCCGTTGCGGGCGCATCCGAAGTCGGCCTTGCAAAGGTGCTCGAGCCGGTGTCGTATCGGATCCAGGCGCGGACGCTCGTCGAGGGTGAGCTCACGGGCATCGACCCGGCGCCAACGATCGTCGAATGGCCGTCATCGACCGGTGTCGATCTTGCGACTGCGGGCACGTGTGCCAAGGTGACGGCCGAGCAGGCAGGCACCACGTTCAGCGACGCCAACTCGAACACCTTCTTCACGCAGGGCGACATCACCTACCGCGTGATGGTCGCTGCGTCGCTGCCCGGCGATGCGGCCTGCTGAGACGGCAACGAGTGCTGGGTAGCCTGCCCGGGTGGCCCGGCTCCGCATCGCCCTGGCGCAGATCAACCCCACGGTGGGCGACCTGCGCGGCAACCTTCGCCTGATCCTCGACGCCTACGACCGCGCCGAAGCAGCGGGCTGTGATCTCGTGGCCTTCCCCGAACTCGCGATCACCGGCTACCCGCCGGAGGATCTCGTCCTCAAGCCGGGCTTCATCACCGATAACCGTTCGATCCTCGATGAGATCGCTGCCCACACCGGTGCCTGTGCCGCGGTGGTGGGCTTCGTCGATGCTGACCGCGACCTCTACAACGCGGCAGCCGTGTGTGCGAACGGTGCGATCGTCGGCACCTACCGCAAGCGGCTGCTGCCGAACTACGCGGTGTTCGATGAGCAGCGCTACTTCACGCCCGGCAGTAACAACGATCCGCTGGAGCTGTACGTCATCGGTGGTGTGAAGGTCGGCGTCAGCATCTGCGAAGACGTGTGGAGCCCCACCGGTCCGCTCGCCGAGCAAGCGGCAGGCGGGGCCGAGGTGAACGTGAACCTCAACGGCTCACCATTCCACGCGGGCAAGCTGGCCGCGCGGGAGCGGATGCTTGCCACGCGTGCCGCCGATGCGAGCTGTGCCCTCGTCTACGTGAACCAGGTGTGCGGCCAGGACGAGCTGGTGTTCGACGGTGGTTCGATGGTGTTCGACGCGAGCGGTGAGTTGGTGGCAAGAGCTGCACAGTTCGACGAGGCGCTGCTGATCACCGACCTCGACGTCGAACCCGTCTACCGCAAGCGACTCATCGATCCGCGTGGGCGAGCGACCGAACTCCATCTCCCCACCGTGTTCGTCAGCGAGACCTCGCGTTCGGCGACGGCGACGCGTGTGCCACCGGAACTCGCGCCCGTGCTCGAAGCGGATGCCGAGCTGTACAGCGCCCTCGTGCTGGGCACGCGCGACTACGTGCGCAAGAACGGCTTCACCGACGTCGTAATCGGGCTGTCGGGTGGCATCGACTCGACGATCGTGGCGTGCGTGGCGGTCGATGCGCTCGGCGCCGAGCACGTGCACGGCGTGAGCATGCCCAGCCGGTACAGCAGCGATCACTCGCGCACCGACGCCGCCGATCTTGCCAAGCAGCTCGGCATCGACATGCAGACCATCGCCATCGAGCCGGCCTTCCAGGCCTACCTCGACATGACCGAGGAAGCGTTCGACGGTCGGCCAGCTGATCTCACCGAGGAGAACCTGCAGAGCCGGATCCGCGGCACCACGCTGATGGCGCTGTCGAACAAGTTCGGCTGGATGGTGCTCACCACCGGCAACAAGAGCGAACTCGCGGTCGGCTACTTCACGATCTACGGCGACAGCGTCGGCGGCTACGCGGTCATCAAGGACGTGCTGAAGACCCGGGTGTACGACCTGTGTCGCCACGTCAACTCGGTCGCTGGGCACGAGGTGATCAACGAGAGCGTCATCACCAAGCCGCCGTCGGCCGAGCTCCGGCCCGACCAGCGCGACGACCAGAGTTTGCCGCCGTACGAGGTGCTCGACCCGATCCTTCGGCTCTACGTGGAGGAGGATCGCACTGCGGCCGAGATCATCGAGGCCGGTCACGACGAAGCGCTGGTTCGCCGGATCACGCGGCTTGTCGATCTCAGTGAATACAAGCGGCGGCAGTGCCCGCCCGGTGTGCGGGTGAGCGTCAAGTCCTTCGGCAAGGACCGACGACTGCCGATCACCAACGGCTACCGCGGCTGAACGCTCACCAAACGCTCACGCGGCGCTGACGGTCCGCTCACCGACGCAACTGCATCATGGGACGTGCGAGAAGGAGCACATGCCATGACCAACGTCATCGACCATTCCACCGAAACCGATCCTGAGGGTTCCCTTCCCCCTGGCTCGGATGAGTTGGATACGGCCGGCCCGGGATCTCCCACCGGGTGGCTGCCCCCCTCGCCCGGTGCCGAGCCGGCCCCATCCTCCCCGAGGGGCCGGCTCCTCGCCGCCGTCGCCGTCACGGCCGTTCTTGCGAGTGGCCTCGGTGCCGGCGTCGGCGTGATGGCTGCGAACCAGTCGAGTGACAGCACCACCATCGTTCGTCAGGACACGGCCCGCGCTGCAGCTGCCATCGACACGGTCTCGATCGTCGCCAACAGCAAGCCGTCGGTCGTGTCGATCAACACGATCACCACGGGCACGGACATCTTCCAGCAGCCCGTCACCGAGCAGGGCACGGGCACTGGGTTCGTCGCATCAGCCGACGGACTGATCTACACCAATGCCCACGTCGTCGGCGATGCGATCGAGGTCGACGTCACCCTCGAGGACGGCACCACCAAGAAGGGCAAGGTCGTCGGCGTCAACGCCACGGATGACCTCGCCGTCGTGAAGATCGAAGCCACCGGACTCGTGCCGTTGCCGATCGGCTCGTCCGCCGACATGCGTGTGGGTGACCCGGTCGTGGCGATCGGTAACTCGTTGGCACTCCCCGGTGGGCCGACCGCAACGGAGGGGATCGTGTCGGCGTTGAACCGCTCGATCGATACCAGCAACGGCGAGTACCTCGCCCGACTCATCCAGACCGATGCAGCGATCAACCCGGGCAACTCCGGCGGACCGCTCCTCAACGCCAAGGGTGAGGTGATCGGTATCAACACTGCCGGTGCGACCGATGCCCAGAACGTCGGCTTTGCGATTGCGCTCGACACCGCGAAGCCGATCCTCGACGAGTTGGCGAAGGGCCGGCCTTGGGTGAAGGCGTTCCTGGGCGTGCAGACGCAGGACGTCACCACGGCCAACGCCGGCCAGCTCGGCGTGTCCGTCGATCAGGGCGCCTACGTCCAGGGTGTCACCGGCGAGTCCGGTGCGCAGGTCGCCGGCGTGCAGGTGGGCGACGTCATCATCAAGGTTGACGACACCGAGGTGAAGGTGGGCACCGATCTGCGCCTGTTCCTGTCTGCGAAGCAGGCTGGCGACAAGGTGACGATCACGGTCCAGCGCGGCGACACGACGAAGGTGCTCGACGCCGTGCTCGGGTCGGTCAAGGCGTGAGTGCCGGCCGGGTTGGCCGCTGACGATTAGGTCATGACCGGATAGGTGACCACCATCACCACCGGTGAGAGCGAGTGCAGTTCGAGAGTCCCGCCGTCCGCCCGGGCGAGTCTCCGAGCAAGCACCAGCCCCCGCCCGTGCGGGGCAGCC
>JBMOFX010000062.1:0-12255 GCA_049318665.1 Ilumatobacteraceae bacterium
CGTGGCAGTTCATCGGCCTCACCCTGCTGCTCTCACTGCAGGCCGCCTACGCCGCGCCGCTCATCCTGCTCGCACAGAACCGCCAGGAGCTCCGCGATCGCGCCCAGTCGGAAAGCGATCGCCGCACGGCCGAGCGCACGCAGGCCGACACCGAGTTCCTCGCCCGCGAGCTCGCGAGCATCCGGCTCTCACTCGCCGACGTTGCGACCACCGGTGAGATCGGCGACCACCTCGACCGCCTGGCCGAGGCCATCGAACGCCTCGGGGATCGCCTCGACGACCTCGAGGTGAGGAGCACCAAGGACATCTGACGTCGGTTGCTGTGCCGCAGCCACCACGTGCGCCACCAGCGCAAGTGTTGCGTCGCGCCACGCCGTGGGACGCTCCCACGGCACGAGGTGGTCTCCCGCAACCTCCATCACCTCGGCACGCAACGCATGCGCGAGTTCGCGCTGCTTGCGCGGCACCACGAGGTGGTCGGCGGTGGTGATGAGAGCACCCGCTGGCTTGCCGAGCGAATGGGCCCAGGGGCGAGCGTCGTAGGCACTCAGTGCTCGCCCCGCTTGGACGATGGCGAGCGCGTCACCGCGGCGTGTCTCAGCTTCCAGCCATGGCACATACGGCGCGAGTTCGTGCCCGCCCAGCAAGCGGGCGATCGCGAAGTGCAACCAGCGCGGATAGGCCCACGACCGCAAGACCGGACCCATCAGCGACAGCGCCTTCCAACGCGCTCGCTCGCCCCAGGAGGCACGCCACTCGAGCGCCGTCGCCTGCAACACCAGCCCCGTCACGAGGTCGGGGTGGCGACGGGTGAGGTGGAGGCTGATCGGGCCACCCATCGAGTAGCCGATCGCGATGACCTGAGGGATGCCGAGCGTTGCGCACAGCGCCGCAGCGTCGTCGGCAGCGTCTTCGAGCCGGAACTTGGCGGCGGAGCGCAGGCCACGGCCATGGCCGCGATGATCGATCGCCACGAACGAGTAGGACGCCGCCAACGCCTCGTACGCCGTGAAGAACTGCAGGTCGGCACTGGCGGTCCACCCGTGGAGCAGCAGCAGCCACGGCCGTGTCGGGTCGTCATGCCGATGGATGCGGGCGAAGACCTCGCCACGTCCCGCCAGGAGCACGGTGCGTCCCTCGGGGAGCCACGGGATGGTCGGACGCGGTGTTGTCATGTGAGGGAGCTCGCTCTCGCTTCGCCGTTGTACTGCTGCACGGTGACGCCTGCACCCACGATGCCCGACAGGAGCCACGCGTTCACGTCGCGTTCGTCACCTGCGACGGTCACTCCCTCGGGCAGTCGCCGCTCCACGCATGCGGCCGCATACATCGCGGCCACCGTGCCGGCGAGATCCGCCGTCCGGCCGACGGCTCCGGCGACGTGGGTGACCCGTTCGCCGCCGGGACCCGCACCGCGGACCTCCACCCGCACCGCGCCGCGGCCACCCTGCGAGTGGGGTGGCGAGAGCATCGGCAATCGTGAGGTCAACCGGTCGCGGCGAGTGGCCGACACCCGAGCCGAGATCCGCTCCACTTCGGGAAACGCTCGCCGGAGGAGCAGCGGATCCGGCAACGCGGCGCGGTAGCAGTCGGCCGGCCCGATCGGGTCGGGGAACCAGCACAGCTCTCGTCCGCTTCCGCCGGGTCGCTCGAGCCACTGACCGTCGTGCCACCCCAGCGCGGTGTTGCCGAGGGCATGGTGGTGCTGGCGGGCACAACTCGGGCCGGCCGTGCCGTGGGTGGCCACGTGGATCTCGTCGGCCAGGTCGAGTTGGTCGGCGAGGTGTCGGGTGAGGATGCCGCTCAACCCGGGTGCAAGCGCAGCTCCAACGACCACACGGGCGCCGCGCTCGAGCGCGAACTCGTGCAGGTCGAGCAGTGACCGGACGTCGTCGATGTCGTCGCTGAGGCTCACCACGTCGACCCCGTGGGCGACGAACGAGCGGGCGACCTCGGCATGGGTGACCGGTGACGCAAGCACCACCACGTCGGTCGCAGACAGGTCGTCGGCTCGATCGAGCGACACACC
This sequence comes from Ilumatobacteraceae bacterium, assembly GCA_049318665.1. Taxonomy (GTDB): domain Bacteria; phylum Actinomycetota; class Acidimicrobiia; order Acidimicrobiales; family Ilumatobacteraceae; genus VFMC01. The sequence goes on from JBMOFX010000062.1 coordinate 2,030, forward strand.
CTCGTAGCGTCGACGGGCTCGTTCGGATGCGCCGGGTGCGATGTCGAACCACGCGAGCCGAAGACCCCGCAAGCGGACGACCCGGCCCGTGGACTGACCCGTGACGCCGCACCCATGGATGCCGACGATCGCGTCGGTCATCGTGGTGGGACGCGGAGTTCGGTCCAGCCACCCTCCTGCGGCGGGACACCGCCCTTGCCTCGGGCCCTCAGCACGCCCGCGATCACGCTGGCGAGGGAGAGGGCGAGCAAGGCTCGGCGGAGCAACTTCATCCGCCGGAGGCTACCAATCGTGGCGTGGGTCGCTGACTGGCTCCACACGTCTACCTGGGATCTGTGGTGGGGCTAACAAGAATCGAACTTGTGACCTCATCCTTATCAGGGATGCGCTCTAACCGACTGAGCTATAGCCCCTCATGACGGCGACTGGGCAGGCTACCGGGCCATACCCGCACACTCAACCGGGCCAGGTCAGGCCGTTGTCTCGGGCGGCCGCGCCGGGGAACGCTCGACGACCTCTTCTTCCAGCACGCTCACGCGGATGCCGCCCACCAGATCGGTGATGAGGTTGAAGATCGTCGCCACGAGCACGGCCAGACCGGTGAGCCCGATCGCGAGGAACAACCCCGCAATCCAGCCGTTGTGGAACAGCTCGCCACCTTTGAACTCGAAGCTCTGCCAGCCGAACTGTTCGAAGAACTTCTCGATGTTGTCGATCGTGCCCGTCGCGTACGCAACGTTCCACAGCAGCACGCCCGCGGTGAGGCACACGAGGTACAGGATGGCGTTGAACACCAGTGCCACCTTGAACACGCTCCACGTGTCGACGTGTCGAACGACGCGGGTGACACGGCGGACGCGAGGGCGACGCCGACGGACAACGGTCGGCTTCGCAACAACACGACGACTCGTCGGCTGCGCGACGGTGGGGGTTGCTACCACCTCCGAGTCGACGGTCGCGTACGGCACCGTCGCGAGCGCGGCCACGTCGAGGGTGGGCAGCGAACTCGTGCGCATGAGCGGAACGCTCGGATCGGCTTCAACGATGGTGGGAATCGCGATCGCGTCCACCGCCACCAACGGCGCATCGTCGAGACGGGCCAGGCGCTCGAGGACGTCGTCCTTCGACCCGCCGGCATCCGACTTGGGCTTCACCGTCGAAGGGGTCTTGTCGGGAGGCACGAGGTTGAGCATAGAGAACGTGATGGGATCGACGAGCGCGGTTACGCATCATGGGCCATTCGATGCACGCGCTCGCGCCGTCACCTCTTCCACACGTGTCTGAACCGTGACCGTCCAGCCCGACCGCACATACGACACCAGCACCGCGCCGTTCGCCTGCGCCACGCGAGCCGCACCCGGGCGGCCCGACGTGAGTCCGGCGAGCGCCGCCGCATCAGCCGCGGTCTGTGCCCGTGCCCGCGAGGCGACCACCTCGCCCACGCGCCCGATACCCACGGCGGTCATCAGACAGATGGTCATGACGACCGCAACGATCAACACCACGGAACCGTCGTCGGCCCGCGTTGGATGGATGGAGTGCATCGCCCACCTCCCCTGCTCACGGAAACACGAGGCACCGATCACGCGGTGCGATCAGGAGGAGACGATTACTCCTCGTCGCTCGCCAGGATCGGCGCAACAGATGCCACGATCTGCCCGTCGTCGAGGCTCATCAGCCGCACACCGGTGGCGTCGCGACCCTGCGAGCTGATGTCGCGCACACCCATCCGGATGGTGACGCCACCGCTCGAGACCATCACGATCTCGTCGTCGAGGCCCACCATGAACGCTGCGACGACCTTGCCTTTCTTGCCGGTGAGCTTGATGCCGATGACGCCAATGCCACCGCGGCCCTGGGTGTTGAACCGGTCGAGTTGGGTGCGCTTGCCGTAACCCGACTCCGTCACCATGAGGATCGCTGTGTCGTCTCGGGCCACGTCGACGCTGACCACCTCGTCGCCGGTGCGCAGCTTCATGCCGCGCACACCACCGGCGTTGCGACCCATCGCGCGGACCTCGGCCTCGCTGAAACGGATCGTCATGCCCGACCGGGCGACCATCATGATGTCGTCGGTGCCGCTGGTCTCGATCACCTTCACCAACTCGTCCTTGTCGCGCAGGTTGATGGCGATGAGGCCGTCACGGCGCGACGAGTCGTACTCGTGGAACGCGGTCTTCTTGACGACACCGTTCTTCGTGGCGAAGAACAGGTGGCGCTCGCCGGCGAAGTCACGCGTGTCGATGATCGCCTCGATCGACTCGCCCGCCTGCAGCGGCAGCAGGTTGACGATCGGCATCCCCTTCGCGGTGCGCTCGCGCTCGGGGATCTCGAGTGCACGCAACCGGTAGACCTTGCCACGGTTGCTGAAGAACAGCAGGAACGCATGCGCCGTGGTGAAGATGACGTTGGTGACGATGTCGTCGGCCTTGAGACGCGCGCCGCTGACGCCACGGCCGCCGCGACCTTGGGTCTTGAAGCTGCCGGCGGGCACCGCCTTCACGTACTGCGCCTGGGTCATCACGATGACCAGTTCCTTGTCGTCGACCAGATCTTCGATCCGCATATCGGCGGTGTCGAGCGAGATCTGACACACGCGAGGTGTGGCGAACTCGTCCTTGATCGCGCTCATCTCCGTCTTGATGACGTTGCGCAGGGTGACCGGGTCGTCGAGGATGCTCTGCAACTGCAGGATGCGCTCACGCAGCTCCTCGGCCTCACGCTCGAGGTCGATGCGGCTGAGCCGGGTGAGCTGACGCAGTTGCATGTCGAGGATGTCGATCGCTTGGATCTCGCTGAAGTCGAACGGCGGGTTCATCAGCGCTTCCTTCGCTGACGGTGCGTCCTCGCTGCCACGGATGAGCGCAATGATCTGATCGATGACGTTGAGCGCCTTGAGGCGACCCTCGACCTTGTGGGCGCGCTCGTTCGCACGACGGAGACGGAACTCGGTGCGGCGAGTGATGACCTCCACCTGGTGCCGGACGTAGCCGTTGAGCGCGTCGGCGAGGTTGAGGGTGCGCGGCACGCCATCGACCAAGGCCACCATGTTGACGCCGAAGCTCGTCTGCAGCTGGGTGAGCTTGTAGAGGTTGTTGAGGACGACGTTGGGGTTGGCGTCGCGCTTCAACGAAATGATCAGGTTGGTCTCGCCACCCGAGGATCCGTCGTTGACGTCGCTGATGCCGTCGAGCTCGCCGGCATCGACGAGCTCTTGGATGCGACCCGCGATGGCCGAGCAGCTCGACTGGTAGGGCAACTGGCTGACGACGATCTGGAAGCCGCCTCGGCGGGTCTCCTCGATCGCGGCGGTGGCACGCATCTTGATGCTGCCGCGGCCCGTGCGATATGCGTCGATGAGGCCCGCACGGCCGAGGATCTGACCGCCCGTCGGGAAGTCGGGGCCCTTCACGAACTGCATGAGGTCGTCGGGTGTCGCCTCAGGGTGGTCGATGAGGTGGATCGTTGCGTCGATCACCTCACCGAGGTTGTGGGGCGGGATGTTGGTGGCCATGCCGACCGCGATGCCCTGGCTGCCGTTGACGAGCAAGTTCGGGAAGCGCGCCGGCAGCACGACCGGCTCGGTACGACTGCCGTCGTACGTCGGGTTCATGTCGACGGTCTCTTCGTCGATGTCGGCGAGCATTTGCATCGCCAGCGGATGCAGACGGCACTCGGTGTATCGCGCTGCGGCGGGCCCGAAGTCGGGGGAGCCGTAGTTGCCGTGGAAGTCGATCAGCGGGTGGCGCAACGAGAACGGTTGGGCCATGCGCACGAGCGCGTCGTAAATCGCGCCGTCACCGTGCGGGTGGTACTTCGCCATCGTGTCGCCGGTGACGCGCGCCGACTTCACGAACGGGCGGTCGGGCCGGAAGCCCTGCTCCTCCATGTCCCAGATGATGCGGCGGTGCACGGGCTTGAGCCCGTCGCGCACGTCGGGGAGGGCACGCGACATGATGACCGACATCGCGTAGTCGAGGAAGCTGCGCTCCATCTCATCCTGGAGCGCAACGGGCTGGACCGACAGCGTCGGGTCGTCACCGTTGCCGGCGGCGTCGGGGGTGTTCGGGGTGTCACTCATCAGAAGTCGAGGTTCCTCACGTCGCGGGCGTTGGTGGTGATGAACTGCTTGCGGAGATCGACGTCGTCACCCATGAGCACGCTCATGATCTCGTCGGCCAGCGCGGCCTCTTCGACGGTGACCTGCAGCAGCGTGCGCGAGTCGCGCGACATGGTGGTGGAGCGCAGCTCCTGCCAGTCCATCTCACCGAGGCCCTTCAAGCGCTGGAACTCCTTCTTGTGGTTCGGGCGCTCCTCGAGGAACCGGGCCTTCGCCACATCGTCCTTCAGGTACACCTTCTCCTTGCCCACCTCGGTGGAGTACAGCGGCGGCTGCGCGATGTAGACGAAGCCGGCCTCCACCATCGGGCGCATCTGTCGGTAGAAGAATGTGAGCAGCAAGGTGCGGATGTGGCTGCCGTCGACGTCGGCGTCGGCGAGCACGATCACCTTGTGATAGCGAGCCTTCTCCGCGAGGAACTCCTCGCCCACACCGCCGCCGATCGCGGTGATGAGTGCCTGGATCTCGTTGTTCTTCAGCATCTTGTCGAGCCGAGCGCGTTCGACGTTGAGGATCTTGCCGCGAATCGGCAGGATCGCCTGGGTACGGGGATCACGTGCGTCGAGCGCAGTGCCGCCAGCGGAGTCACCCTCGACGATGAACAGCTCGCTCTCCTCGGGGTTGCCGCTGGTGCAGTCCTTCAGCTTGTCGGGCATGCCGGCTCCGCTGAGCGCCGTCTTGCGGCGGATCGCGTTGCGTGCGTTCTTTGCGGCCACGCGTGCCTGCGCGGCCGACTGTGCCTTCTTCACGAGACGGTTCGACTCAACGGGGTTCTCGTCGAGCCACTCGGCGAGTCGTTCGTTGGTGGCCTTCTGCACGAACGAGCGCATGGGCACGTTGCCGAGCTTCGCCTTCGTCTGACCCTCGAACTGCGGCTCACGCAACTTCACCGACACGATGGCGGTGATGCCCTCACGAATGTCTTCGCCGAGGAGGTTGTCGTCTTTCTCCTTCAGCAAGTTCTTCGCTCTGGCGTACTTGTTGACGACGCTGGTGAGCGCAGTCTTGAAGCCCTCCACGTGCATGCCACCTTCGATGGTGGAGATGCCGTTCGCGTAGCCGTGGATGCCCTCGTGGTAGCCGGTGTTCCACTGCAGCGCGATGTCGAGTGTCTGACCGCCCTCGGTGTCTTCGTCCTCGTAGTGCGCGACCTTCGAAAACAGCGCTTCCTTGCTCGCGTTGAGGTGCTTGACGAAATCGACGATGCCACCCTTGTACTGGTAGGTGACCGTTTGCTCGCGACCCTCGCGCTCGTCGATGAACACGATCTCGAGACCCTTGTTGAGGAACGCCATCGTCTGCAGTCGCTCGAGCACCGTGCGAGCCACGAACTCGGTGCCCTCGGCCACGAAGATGGACGGGTCCGGCCAGAACGACACCGATGTGCCGGTGGACCGACCACGAGCTGGCGTCGGGCCGACCTCGGCGAGCTTGCCCTGCGGCTTGCCGCCCTTTGCGTACTCCTGCTGGAAGCGGCTGCCGTTGCGATCGATCTCGATGAGTAGACGTTCGCTGAGCGCGTTGACGACGCTGACACCGACACCATGAAGACCACCGGAGACCTTGTAGCCCTCACCGCCGAACTTGCCACCCGCGTGGAGCACGGTGAGCACGACCTCGGCGGCGCTCTTGCCCTTGTGCGGTCCGCTCGTGAACGGATCGACCGGCACACCGCGACCGTTGTCGTCGACGCGGCAACCGCCATCGGCCAAGAGTGTGACCCCGATGCGTGTGCAGAAGCCCGCCATCGCCTCGTCGACGGAGTTGTCGACGACCTCCCAGATCAGGTGATGCAGACCCTGCAAACCGGTGGAACCGATGTACATGCCGGGCCGTTTCCGGACCGGATCGAGCCCCTCCAGCACTTGGATGGCATCGGCGTTGTAACTGCCCTTGGGCTTGTTGGTGTCTGCGGACACGCACACCTCGATCGTTCGGCGAAAAACAGGCTATGACCTGCAATGATGGTGGCGACGGCGTAGCTGCTGGGATGGGGCACGAAAGGTGCTGCAGCCGTGGTCGCGAACGTTGCCCATCCTACCGCCGGGGTGTCACACAACGGGGGATCAGCGACCCCGAGACGGCCGCTTCACGCGGATCTCGAGATGCTCGACGCGCGCACCCGCCACCTCCGCCAAACGCGCCCGCACGGTCGCTTCCAAGAACTTCACCTGCGTGGCCCAAGCGGGGTCGTCGACCTCCACCACGAGGGTGTCTCCGTCGAGCTTCAGGGGCTGCACGTGGGCCGCCACTGCGGAGCCGACGGCCTCCTCCCATCGACCGAACACGCCGCCCATCGCGGCCGCCTGCACCTGTTCGCCAGCGGTCGGCCCGCGCAGCGAACGCACCACGCCGGCGAGGCTGTCGCCGAGGGGCACGGGGTCGCGACTCATGGGCCGAGGCTACGCGGTCACGCGACGACGGCACCCGCAGCGATCCGTACGACCGCGTCCGGGTGGGCAGCGTCGGGCAAAGGCGACGCCGTCGTGATGATCACTTGGCCAGCCGGCAAGTGTTCGAGCAGTGCTGTGGCCCGACCGGTGTCGAGCTCGCTCAACACGTCGTCGAGGATGAGTACCGGAGCACTCCCGGTGCGCTCGGCGACGAGACGGTGCGCACCGAGTCGGAGTGCCAGCGCGAGCGTGCGTTGCTCGCCCTGCGACGCATGTGTTCGCGCTGGCATGCCGTTGATCGACAGTTCGATGTCGTCACGATGTGGGCCGATCGTCGAGACCCCGCGGCGCACATCGTCGGTCCGTGCGTCGGCCAACGCAACTGCGAGACCGCGTTGTCGCCACGCCGGCTCGTAGCGCAACTCCAACGCGGTGGCGACACCGGCCAGTTGTTCGTAGGCCTCGAGCACCATCGGCTGGAGTCGTGCCACCAGGACCGAACGCGCATGCCCGAACCGGTCGCCGACGTCGGCAAGCTTCGCGTCCCACACGTCGAGCGTCAGTTCCGCACCGTCGTCGAGTCGACCGCCAGCGTTCTTCAACAGTGTGTTGCGCTGCTTCACGACACGATCGAGTTCGAGGCGCAACGCGTCGTACTTGAGCGCGAGCGCAACGAGCGTGTCGTCGAGGAACCGGCGCCGTTCGCCGGGCCCTTCCTTCACCACGCCGAGGTCATCCGGCGAGAACACCGTGACGCGCACGACGCCAAGCAGCTCACGGGTGCGACCGAGCTTCTGGCGATTGATCTGGATGCGGTTGCGGCCGAGCCGATTGATCTCGGCCTCCACGAGCACCTCGCGGCCGTCGTCGTGCACCACCGTCGCTCGAATGACCGCCGCGTCTGCTCCCATCCGCACGAGCGCTTCTGCCGGCGCCCCGCGGAAACTGTCGAGTGTCGCGAGGTAGGCCAGCGATTCGGCGAGGTTGGTCTTGCCTTGGCCATTGCGACCGACGACGGCAGTGGTGCCCGGATGCAGGTCGAACGCCGCCGACGAGTAGTTGCGGAAGTCGACCAGCTCGAGGCGAGAGACGATCACGAGGACAGCGCGCCTACGGCACGCGGACCGGCATCAGCAGGTAGAGGAAGTCGTCCGATCCGACGCCACGCACGACGGCCGGCTTCAGCGCATCGATCGTCGACAACGTGATCTGATCGGAGGTGACGGCCTCGATGCCAGCAGCCAGGTAGTCGGGATTGAACGCGACCGTCAGGTCATCGCCCAGTGCGCTTGCATCGAGCTCTTCGACGGCGTTGCCGACGTCTTGCGTGATCGCGGTGAGCGTCAGCCCATCGGTGGAGATGCGGAGCCGCACGGGCGTCGCGTCCTTCGCGAGGATCTTCACGCGCCGAATGGCCTCGAGCAGCGGCTCGCGGTCGACGGTGAGCGTGTTGGGGTGGCTTGCGGGAACGAGCTGCCGGTAGTTCGGGAACTCACCCTCGATGAGCCGCGTGGTGAGCTTCACGGAGCCGATCTCGAAGGTCGCTTCACGCTCACCGAGACGCAACACGAGCTGTTCGCCCTGGCCGATGAGACGCTGCAGTTCGCCGAGCGCACGTCCGGGGACGAGCACCTTCTGGTCGGTGCCGAGCACGCTCACACCGGGCAAGTCGCGAACGGCAAGCCGGTATGAGTCGGTGGCGACCAACCGCAGGCCGTCGTTCTCCGCAGCGAGCAGCACGCCGGTGAGGATCGGCCGAGCCTCGTCGGTGCTCGCCGCGCGCACCACCTGGCGGAGCGCTTCGCCGAACGCAGCGGCATCGATGGTGACCGCAGCACCCGCTGGCGACGCGAGCCGCGGATAGTCGTCGAGTGCGAGCGGACGCACGCTGAATTGCGATCGACCGCCGGTGATGCGCACCTCGTCGGCATCGACCTCCACTTCGACCTTGCCGGATGGCAACGACCGCACGATGTCGCTCGTGAGCCGAGCCGGCACGACCGCACCACCATCGACGTCACCGCCGACGGCAACCTCCAACTGAATCGTGAGCTCGAGGTCGGTACCGGTGACCGTCAGTCGATCACCCGCCAGTTCGAGCCGCAGGCCCGACAGGACCGGCAGCGTGCCGGTACGACCGGTGGCAGCACGACTGGCGGTGGCAAGTGCCTCGGCCAGCAATTCACGTTCGCAGCGGAACTTCACAGGGGTCCCTTCGTCATCAGATGGTGCTTCTCAGGCTAATAGAGGTAATAAGTGCTGTGGATTGTGGATGATGGCGCGTCGCCCCAGCGTGATGTGTGATTCCACCCGCGCATGGTTGTCCACCGGTGTCCCCAGGTCGGAAATGACACCGACGTGCTTCGGTGGACGACGGCCATGTCGTCCCCATCGCGCGCAGCGGCGTCCCCATGATGTCCCCAACGCCCATCAGCCCGCGTTGCATCAGGTGGTCTTCAACCGTTGGACGAGGTCGGTCACCTGGTCGTAGACCTGCTTGCGCTCCTTCATGAGGCGCTGGATCTTGTCGACCGCGTGGATGACGGTGGTGTGGTCGCGGCCGCCGAACAGCCGAGCAATGCTCGGGTAGCTGAGGTCGGTGAGCTCGCGGAACACGTACATCGCCGTCTGGCGGGCCTGCACCAGCGGACGTTGACGGCTCTTGCCGCGCAGTGCCTCCACGCTGAACCCGAGGATGATCGCGATCTCGGCGAGCATTTCATCGTCGGTGCGGGCCTTCACCTGCGAGCCCGTGAGCAGGTCACCGAGGAGCTGTTCGGCCAGGTGGGTGCTGATCGGAACGTTGTTGAGGCTCGCGTAGGCCGTCACGCGGATGAGTGCGCCTTCGAGCTCACGGATGTTGCTCGTGATGCGCGACGCGATGAACTCGAGCGACTCGGCCGGCACCGGGCTGCGATCTCGCTCGGCCTTGTTCCGGAGGATGGCGAGGCGGGTCTCGAGGTCGGGCGGCTGGATGTCGGTGATGAGGCCCCACTTGAAACGACCGCGGAGACGCTCTTCGAGTGTGGGGATCGCATCAGGCATCCGGTCGCTCGAAATGACGATCTGCTTGTTCGCACCGTGGAGGGAGTTGAACGTGTGGAAGAACTCCTCCTGGAGTCCCTCCTTGCCTTCCATGAACTGGATGTCGTCGATGAGCAGCACGTCGATGTCGCGGTAGCGCCGCTTGAAACTCGCGATCGTGTTCGTACGAATCCCGTCGACGTACTCGTTGAGGAACGTCTCCGTACTGACGTATCGCACGATGTCGTGCTGATAGTGGTGGTGGACGTAGTGGCCGATGGCGTGCAACAGGTGGGTCTTGCCCAGACCGGCGGCGCCGTAGATGAACAGCGGGTTGTAGCTCCGACCAGGGGTTTCGGCGACGCGTAATGCGGCGGCCAACGCAAACTGGTTGGACGCGCCCTTCACGAAAGTCTCGAACGTGTAGCGCGGGTTGAGTCCGGCGAGGTCGAGTGACCGGTCGCTCTCCGGCGCATCGGGGTGGGTGCCCGCACCGGCGTAGCTCCCGCCCATCGGCTTCGTCCCATCGGCCGAGCCGCTCGAACCCTGGGCGGGTGCCGAGCCGTCGTCGATGAAGACGTCGGCAGCCTGGACCTCGATCACCAACTGGATGTGCGTGAGGCCGATTTCCTCGAGCGCATCGCGTACGAGCGGGAGGTATCGGGTGAGGATCCGGTCGCGAGTGTGGC
>JBMOFX010000063.1:0-12247 GCA_049318665.1 Ilumatobacteraceae bacterium
GTGCACCCGTCGCGACACCAACGACTCGGGTGGGGCCGGGTTAGGCGGGGTGGAGGAGGGCGAGGCCGAGTTGGCGGGCGAGGTCGACGACCGTGGTGAGGGGGAGGCCGACGACGTTGCTCACGCTGCCCTTCACGCTGGCGACGAATACGCCGCCGGCACCTTGGATGGCGTAGGCGCCGGCCTTGCCGAAGGGCTCGCCGGTCTCGATGTACCAGTCGAGCGCGGCGTCGGTGATCGGCGTGAACGTCACGAACGTGGTGGCCACGTCGACCGCGACCTCCCCACCGTGTCGCACTGCCACCCCCGTGTGCACCCGGTGTGTCCGCGCCGACAGGGCGCGCAGCATCGATCGCGCATCGTCGGCGTCAGCGGGCTTCGCGAGGATCCGACCGTCGAGATCGACCGTGGTGTCGGCAGCGATCACCACCTCGTGGGGCTCGCCCATAACCGCTGCGCACTTCTCGATCGCGAGTCGGCGGACGTACGCAACCGGATCCTCGCCGGGCCGTTCGGTCTCGTCGATGTCGGCCGGACGGATCACGATGTCGAGGCCGAGTTGCTCGAGGAGATCCCGTCGACGGGGCGATGAGGAGCCCAGGACGATGCGCGGCGCGGGCTGCGTCATCCGCCGCTGAGCGCCATCACGCTGTCGTCGTCGGGGATGGCCATGTCGTCGAGGTGGTCGAGGTAGCCGTCGGGCAGCACCACACGGATCGGACCGTTCGTATGGCCGCGACGGATCCGCTCGCCTCCCTCGACGATCGTGGTGGCAGGGTCGACGAGCGCGATGAGATCCTCGAGCTCGCCGAGCGTCGAGATCTGCGCGAAGCGACCGCGCATCTCGCCACCCACCGGATAGCCGGTGAGGTACCACGACGTGTGCTTGCGGAAGTCGCGCATCGCAATGTTCGGGCCGAGGTGATCGAGGAGTCGCACGGCGTGCTCGTGCATCACGGTGCACACCTCGCCGAGCGAGGGCGATGGCGGCACCGGGCGACCGTTCATCGCCTCGACGAGATCTCGGAACAGCCATGGCCGACCGAGACATCCGCGTCCGATCACCACGCCGTCGCAGTCGGTGTGGCGCATCATTGCGATCGCGTCGGCCGCCTCCCAGATGTCACCGTTGCCGAGCACCGGAATCTCGCTCACCGCCGCCTTCAATTCGCCGATCGCATCCCAGTGCGCGGTGCCCGCGTAGTGCTGCTCGGCCGTGCGTGCGTGCAGCGCGATCGCTGCGACGCCTTCCTCTGCGGCGATGCGGCCCGTCGAGACGAACGTCAGCAGATCGGGGGTGAGCCCCATCCGGAACTTCGCCGTGACCGGCACCCCATACGGCGACGCCGCGGCAACTGAGGCGCGCAGGATGGCGCGCAACAGGTTGGGCTTCGCGGGCACCGCCGCACCGCCACCCTTCCGGGTCACCTTTGCAGCAGGGCAGCCGAAGTTGAGATCGACATGATCGACCCTGCCCGCGGCGCACACCTTGCGAATCGCCTCACCGATGATCGACGGATCGCTGCCGTACATCTGCAAGCTGCGCGGTTGCTCGTCGTCGGCGAACGTCATCATCCGATCGGTCTTCGCATTGCCGTGCACGACCGCCGTCGACATCACCATCTCGTTCACGTAGACGAGCCCCGGCGCGAAGGTGCGGCACATCGCACGGAACGCCGTGTTGGTGACGCCAGCCATCGGGGCGAGCACCACCGGCGCCGACGGCACGAACGACCCGATGCGGAGTTGATGCTGCATGCTCACTCCGGCACCCACGGCAGTCGCAGGTTGGGGTACGCGCCACAGTCGAGCGACGTCGGGCCGTCGCTACGCAACCGGTACCAGCCGGCCGCGGCGATCATCGCAGCATTGTCGGTGCACATCGAGCGGCTCGGCAAGAAGCCGTGGATGCCGTCGGCAGTGCACGCGTCGAGGAACCGTTCGCGCAGCAGCGAGTTGGCCGCCACACCACCACCGAGCACGAGTCCCTTGGCGCCCACGGCCTGTGCCGCTCGACGAGCCTTCACGACGAGCACGTCGACCACGGCCGCCTGGAACGAGGCGGCAACATCGGCGGACGATACGTCGGGGTGCTTGCGGACGTAGTTGATGACCGAGGTCTTCAGCCCACTGAAGCTGAAGTCGAGCGTGTCGTGGAGCATCGCCCGCGGGAACGCGATCGCTTCCGGATCACCCGACTCGGCCTCACGGTCGATGGCGGGGCCGCCCGGGTAGCCGAGGCCGAGGAACCGCGCCACCTTGTCGAACGCCTCACCGGCCGCGTCGTCGATGGTCTGGCCGAGCAACCGGTACTCGCCGTGGTTGCGCATCTCGATGAGCATCGTGTGCCCACCCGACACCAGCAGCACTACGAGCGGGAACTCGAGCGTCGGATCTTCGAGGAACGCCGCGTACAGGTGCGCCTCATGGTGATGCACGCCGATGAACGGCACGTCCCAGGCAAGTGCGAACGACTTCGCCGCGGCGACACCGACGAGCAGCGCGCCGATGAGACCGGGCCCGATGGTGCACGCGACCGCGTCGATGCGCTGCTCACTCACGCCCGCCTCGACGATCGCGCGAGCGACGATCGGGTTGAGCGACTCGAGGTGGGCGCGGCTCGCGATCTCGGGGACCACGCCACCGAAGTCGGCATGCAGATCGACCTGGGTGCTCACCACGCTCGAGCACACGTCGTGACCGCCCATCACGAGCGCCGCGGCGGTCTCATCGCAACTCGTCTCGATGCCGAGTACGAGGGTGCTCTCGTCGACTCGGCGGTCAGTCACGGACGGCCTCCGGGCACAGTTCGGCAAGGCGCTCGCGCGATGGCTGCTCACTGATGTCGTGGCACCACATGACGATCGCGTCCTCGGTGTTCTCGTAGTAGCGCTTGCGGACACCGACCGGTGCGAAACCGAACCGGCGGTACAGCGCCTGCGCGCCCGTGTTGGTCACCCGCACCTCGAGCGTGAGCGCGGAACTGCCGCGCCGCACCGCCTCCCAGGCGAGCTCGGCAAGCAACCGGGTGGCGATCCCGGAACGTTGGTGCTCGGGTGCGCACGCGATGTTGGTGATGTGGCCGTCGCCGACCACGAACATCAAGCCGGCGTACCCCACGAGCACGCCGTCGCGTCGAGCAACGATGTAGTAGCGATCGCCGCGACGCGCCAGCTCGATCTCTCCCTGGAACACCGCCGGCGACCACGGCTGCGGATACACGACCCGCTCGATCTCCTGGATCGCGCTGATGTCGCGACGACGCAGCGGCTCGATCAGCAGGTGCGCGTCGTGGCTGGCGCGGCCGAGCAGCCGTGACAGCACGCTCACGATCCACCACCCATCCGGGTGTTCCAGTTGATCTGCGCGTCGGGCAGCCGGAGATACAGCGGCTGGATCTCCCACGGGTTCACCCATTCCTCGCGAAGCGCTCGAGCGTGGGCGAGTTGCACGAGCGGCGCGGCCGACGGATGCGACAGGAACTGCTCGCCGAAGCTGCAACGAACGACATCGGCCTCGATCTCGGCACGATGACGGAGCGCGCCGTCGCCGACGAGCACCACGTCCTCGCCACGCGCGAGGAGATCGGCGACGAGATCGTCCACGCGTCCGCAACGCGGCTCGAGCACGCGCTGCACCCCGCCGGGCACCGGTCGGTAGCACGCGTAGAACAGCTCACCCTTTCGAGCGTCGACCACGGCCGCGATCGTGCGATCGGTGTGGCGCAGGGGGAACGCGAGCAGGTCGAGCGAGCTCATGCCGATCATCGGGATCCGCAGCGCCTGCGCGAGCGCCTTCGCCGCCGACAGCCCGACGCGCATGCCCGTGAACAGACCTGGCCCGACATCGACCGCGATGACGCTGATCTCCGACAGCTCGACGTCGGCCTGGGCGAGGATGAACTGGATCGCAGGTGTGAGCGTCTCCGCGTGACGGCGACCGCGGCACACCTCGAACAACCCGAGCACTCCCTCGTGGCCACCGATCGCCACGCTCACCTGCTCGGTGGCGGTCTCGATGCCGAGGATCAGCATGCGAATGCCGCCAGTCGCCGGGTGACCTCGTCCCAGCGCGTGGCCCACGCTCTGCCGACCGCACTCACGACCAGCGACCGCGATCCGGTCGGGTCGCCCGACGGGTCGTCATCGACGGTGAGTTCGACGAGCAAGTGTTCCCCGAGCGTCGACCCGACGACGTCACCCCACTCGACGATCACGATCCCGTCACCTTCGGCGAGCTCGGCGAACGCGAGGTCGGCGACCTCGTGCTGCGTGCTCAAGCGGTAGAGGTCGGCGTGGTGCAACGTCAGCTTGCCGATCCGGTGGCTGTGCACGAGGTTGTAGGTGGGCGAGGTCATGTGATCCGTCACCCCGAGCGCGGCGCCGAAGCCCTGCGCGAACGCCGTCTTCCCGGCGCCCATCTCGCCGGCCAGCACCACCACGTCACCGGCGCGCGCGAGTCCGGCGATTGCCGACGCAATGGCGTGGGTGTCGACGACCGACTGGGCGCGGAGCTGCAACATCAGGGGGCGGATTCTACGAGGTGCCGCCGCGGCACCCGCGAGGACACCGCGCACACGATCTCGTACCCGATCGTGCCGAGCCGGTCGCCCCACTCCTCGGCCGTCACGCGCTCGGCACCCTGCGCGCCGATGAGCACCACCGGATCACCCGGCGTCACGGCGTCGTCGCCGACGTCGACCATCAACTGGTCCATGGTGACGACCCCCACGATCGAACGTCGGACGCCACCCACCAGCACCTCGATGCCGGTCACGAAGGCACGCCTCGGCACACCGTCGGCATAGCCCAGCGGCACGGTTGCGATCGTGGTGTCGTGCTCGACCACGTACCGATGGCCGTACGACACACCCTCGCCAGCGGCCACGCGGTGCACCCGGGACACCCGCGCGTGGAGCGCCAACGCTGGCCGCAGGTCACCGACCAGGTGGTCGACGCCAGCACCCGGCGAGATGCCATACAGCGCGATGCCGGGCCGCACCAGCGAGCGGCGTGCGTCGGGAACGGCGAGCGCGCCGGCCGAATTGGCGGCGTGGACACGACCCGGATCGATACCGGCTGCGCGGATCGCAGCGAGTGCCGTGTCGAACCGACCGAGTTGACGGCGCACGGCCGGATGATCGGGTTCGTCAGCCGTGGCGAGGTGGGTGAACACGCCGTCGAGGCGCAGATGATCGTGTGTCGCGATGCGAGCAGCGAGCGCCAGTGCATTGTCGGGCGCGCAGCCCGAGCGGTGCATACCGGTGTCGATCTTCAGGTGCACGGCGTGCACGACACCCGCTGCGGCCGCCGCGACCGCCCGTGCCTCGATCCCGTCCTCCGACGAGACCGCGGAGATCAGACCGAGCGCCACAGCGTCGGCGGCCTGTGGTTGCTCCGTCAGCACGAGCACGGGCGCACTGATGCCAGCGTTGCGCAGCACCGCCCCCTCGTGCACGAGCGCCACGCACAACCCCTCCGCCCCCGCCTGCAACGCGGCTGTGGCAACCGCGACGCTCCCGTGCCCGTAGCCATCGGCCTTCACGACCGCCCACACCGGCACCCCGGCGGCGCGAGCGATGACGCCGACGTTGTGACGCACCGCGCCGAGGTCGACCTCGGCCCACGCCAGCGCTCGGTCATGCGGTGCGCCGGAGCGCGGCGAGTGCGACCGGGATGAGGGCGGGCAGGTCACCGGCGAGCAGACCCTCTCGCGGGCCCAGGCCGGTGGCGAGCCCATGGAGGTACGCGCCCATTGCGGCCGCTCGCAATGGGGTCACGCGTCGAGCCAGCAGCGCGCCGATGATCCCCGCGAGCACGTCGCCCGTCCCGGCCGTCGCAAGCCGCTCGTCGCCGGCTCGCACGAGCAGCACCTCACCCTCGGGATCGGCGACCACCGTGGTCGGACCCTTCAGCAGCACGATCGATCGAGTGTCGGCAGCGAGTCGGCGAGCCGCGGTGATGCGGTCGGGTCCGGGGAGGGCGCCGGTGAGGACCTGGTGCTCGCCGTCGTGCGGGGTGAGGATCGTGGGAGCGTCACGTTGGCGGAGCAACCGTGCGGCACCCTCGGCGTTCCACGCGAGTGCGAAGAGACCGTCGCCATCGATCACGACGGGAAGTTGTGCGTGCACGGCGAGCGTGCGTGTGTTGGCCGCCGTGTGATCGGCGCGGCCGAGCCCCGGTCCGAGGACGAGCGCATGGAAGCGGTCGAGCCCGTTCAGCGCTTCATCAGCCCACGAGATCCCGACGAGCTGCCGATGCAACGACTCAACGGGCAGGTCGGACGCACGGTCGACGTCGGGGCTCGACACCTGCACCAGGCCGGCACCGGTACGAAGTGCGGCCGCCGAGGCGAGCGCTGCCGCACCAGGCATGTCGCGGCTGCCGGCCACCACGCGAACAGCGGCGTTCCACTTGTGTGCGTCGACTCGTCGATGAGGGAGCCATTCGCTGACGTCCGCCTCCTCGACCAGGTGCACGCCATACGCACCCACCACGCTTCCGGCTGTGAGCCCGATGTCGGCGATCTCGATACGGCCGGCGGACGCGGCACCGTCGGCGAAGAGCAGCGCCGGCTTCAACGCAGCGAAGGTGACGGTGCGGTCGGCGCGCAACACGCGATTGCCCGACCGCCCCCACGGGTCGAGGCCGCTGGGCAGGTCGACTGCGAGGACCGGGGTCGACCCCGCGTCGGGCGCATGCCAATTGCCGCGGAAGCCAGTTCCGAAGGCCGCGTCGATCACGAGGTCGACCGATGGCAGCGTCGGTGGGCACTGGAGTGCGTCGATCACCCGTACCCGTACGCCGAGCGCCTCGAGTCGTCGCGCCGCGACACGCCCGTCGGCACCGTTGTTCCCCGAACCGGCGATCACCACGACCCGACGACCGTAGGAGCCGCCCAGCATGTCGATCGCTGCTCGCGCCACGGCCGCCCCGGCCCGCTCGATCAGCACGTCAACCGGCACCGACGCAGCCGCGTCGATCGCTCGCATTTCGTCGGGCGTGACGACGGGGATCATCGCGACAGCCTAGGAACCGATCGCGATGACGTACGCGATCGCCACCGACTCGGTGTGCGTGATCGACAGGTGCCAGCGCGACACACCCGCGCGTTCGGCGAGTTCGAGCGCGGCGCCTTCCACCACGAGCGACGGCTCTCCCGAATCGGCACGCATCACCCACACCTCGTGGAACCCGAACGCGCCGAGGCCGACACCGAGCGCCTTCATCGTCGCTTCCCGCGCCGCGAACCGCGCCGCGAGCGATGGCACCGGATCGCTTTTCGGCCGGACGTAGTCGAGCTCGGCGGCCGTGAACAGCCGGCTGTGCATCGACGGTGTGCGCTCCAGCGATCGGCGGAACCGCTCGATCTCGACCGCGTCGACACCGATGCCGACAACCGTCATGAGCGCCAGTGGTCGGCGGTCTCGGAGATCGGGTTGATCAGCAGGTCGGCCACCCCGAGTTCGGCGAGGCGATCGTCGCGGAACGCGCCCTCCGTCTCCGACACCCAGTCGACCAGGCGGTCGTAGCGATGGTCGTAGCCCTGCAGCACCCCGCGCATCACGTTCGCGGGCAGGCGATCGTGGAACCGGACGTGCAGCAAGGTGATGCCCGTGCAGGTGCCACCCTTCACCTCCGGCACGAAGATGACGGTGCGGGCGTCGCTCCGGCCCCGGGCCACCAGCACGTCGCGATCGCTCGCCACGCGACGCTTCGTGCCGACGAGCTGTGCGTTGCGATCGACGCGACTCGGCACGTCTCGGGAGAGTCCGCCGCGATCGACGATCGAGATCGTTGCCTCGCGCGCCGGGTCACCCTCGATGCGATAGCGCGTGAACCCGACGACGGCCTCCACCGCCGGGTCGAGATCGGCGAGCACCTTGAGCGTGCGATAGGTGAGCCGGTCGCGGCCCGCGCCGGCAGCGAGCACCTCCTGCACGAGCGCCCGGTCGAGCACGCCCTCGTCGCTGCGGCTGATGCCGACCGTGACCGTCTTGGCCTGGTGCTTGATCGCGTCGACCGGCCGAGTGAGCTCTTCGATCGCCCGAGTCAGTGCAGCGGTGAGATCGTCGATGACCACCGACGGGGTGGCGACGGTGCCGGTGGTGCGCTGGTACACCTCGAGCGGTTGCTCGGCAGCAACGTCGCGCAACAGCGCCGATAGTCGGACCGCGGTGGAAGCTTCGAGGTGGCCGTCGTGGCCGCCAGTGCGAAGCGTGTCGAGAAAGCGTGCGGTGTGGACGACGATGCCGTCCTGCACGCGCCGCAGGATCTCGTCGCCCGTGCCGCCTTCCGACAGCGCATCTTCGATCACGGTTCGAGCCTCACGGAGCGGGAGCGCCGACGCGTCGATCGCGAGTGCGGCCTCATACCCGAACAGGTGCCCCACCATCGCCGACAGCACGAACGCGAGCACGGGGTCGACCGACGGCACCGACAACACCGCCGATGCTGCAGCGAAGCGCTCGTCGCCTTCGGTTGCGATCACGATCGGCGTCGCCTTGTGCGCCTTGTAGATCGCGACTTCCTTGGCGACGTCGTCGGCGGTGCCGCCCACCAGACCGGCGGCGCATACGAGGATCAGCGGCTCGCTCGACAGGTCGATGTGCTTCTTGTCCTCGGTGACGTCGCAGGCGATCGACTTGTAGCAGAGCTCGCTCAGCTTGATCCGCACTTCCTCCGCCGCCACCACGTTGGCGCCGTTGCCGACCAACGCCCAGTAGCGCTTCGACGGGGCGAAGCGGCGAGCTGCGTCGGCGATCAACGGTCGCCGACGGATCACCTCTGCCATCGCGTCGGGCACCTCGCGCAACGAGGCGAGCAATTCGCTTCGTCGGCGCACCGAGCCGAACCCGGCCGCCTCGCTGATCGCGCACGCGAGCAACACGCCAGCGGCGACCTGCGCGTAGAACGCCTTCGTCGACGCGACGCTCATCTCCACGTCGCGCCCGTCGCTCGTATACATCACACCGTCGGCCTTGTCGGTGAGATCACTGTTGCGACGGTTGACGATCGCGAGCACCGACGCGCCTCGACCGCGGGCAAGGTCGACGGTTCGGTTCGTGTCGGTGGTGGTGCCACTCTGGCTGACGGCGACGATCAGGGTGTCGCTCATGTCGAGCCGAAGCCCGAAGCCACTCAGCTCGGTCGCCGTGATCGGATCGATGTCGAGTCGGCCGTCGCACAGTGCATCGAGCACGGCCGCCATGCTCCGTCCAGCGACAGCGGCGGTCCCCTGGCCGATCACGCGGACCTTGGTGATCTGTCCACCCGCCAGCCGGGCTGCGATGTCGTCGGGCAGGGCGCGCCGGCCAACGAGCGCGCGCAACGTCGCAACGCCATCGTCGCCAACCTGCTCGACGATCTTGCCGCGCAGTGTCTTGCGGAAGCTTCCTGGCGCCTCGCCGATCTCCTTGAGCAGGAAGTGCGGGTAGTCGCCGCGGTCGATGTCTCGGGTGGTCACCTGCGCAACGGCGACATCGTCGTCGGTGAGCTCGATCACCGAGCCGTCGTACGCCCGGCGACTGATGCCCGCCAACTCACCCGCATGCGCAGCATCGAGGATGAACACCTGACCGCGGCTCCCCGACGCCGAGGGCGTCTCGCCATCGACCCGGACGTACCGGGCGGTCTCTTCCACCACGCCGTACGGCTCGCTCGCGACGATGAAGCAGTCGTCGGCCAGGCCGACGTAGAGACCCTGACCGCTGCCGCGCAGGGCGAGGTACACCTGCTCGGGCGCGTCAGCAGCGGCCGCCGCGATCGCCACGCTGCCCTCGAACGCGGCAACGGTTCGTCGGAACGCTTCCGGCAGGTTGCCCGCCGTGTCTGCGGTGAGCCGTGACATCACTGCGGGGATCACCTTCGCGTCGGTGGTGATCGGACCCGGGATGTGCAGGCCGTGCGCCACCTTGATGTCGGCGTGGTTGTCGACGTCGCCATTGAGCGCCGCGATGACGTAGGGCGGCGTGGCGCCCCCCGGCTGCTCGAGTTCTTCGTTGTTCAGCGGGTGACAGTTCGGCTCGCTGATGATGCCGACGCTTGCCCAGCGAGTGTGGCCAAGCACCGCGATACGAGCCGCGTCGTTGCGGAGCGCGAGTCGCAGCAGCGGGTCGGCCGCAATGGCAGTGCGCAGCGCACGGGTGTTGTCACCCAGTTCGCCGATCTCGGCGGCAGCCTTGTAGACGAAGCTCAGGCAACCCGCAGCCACCCGCACGGAACCACTTTGATACAGCGGGTCGGCATCGCGGCCGACGAGCAGCGCCGCGACCGCAGGGTCGTCGAACGACAGGCCGTGTTGCCACACGTAGAGGTGCAGCCCGGCCGAGTCACGCCCACGCACCTCGAGCCGATCGATCGCCGACAGCGATTGCTGAATGGCCATGTAGCCAGCGAGCGCTGCCTCACCCGCGTCGCGACCAGCCAGTTCCTCGACCGCACGAGCTGTTCGGATGCGATCGTGTCGCAGGGCCCACACCGCGTCGCGCAACGCGATCAGCGCAGCACCCGCTCGTTCGATCGCCTCCGCCCCGAGTTCGGGTGACGCCTCGATCCGGCGGTCCTCCTCGTCGGCGCGCCCGTCGAGTTGGTCGAGTCGAGCGGTGAGCGTGGCCACCACATCGGGACGACCCACGAGGGCGCGGAGTCCGGGCACCCCCTTCAGCAGGGCGTCGCACTCGGCAGCGAGGCTCGCTGCCTCGTCGATGGAGGCCGCGCTGACCGCTCGGTCGAGCAGCAGGCCGAGGGTCGCGTGCTCCGGCGTCGAACGATCCGTCGGGCGACCGAGGATGACGATGATGCCGCACATGATGCTGAGGTTACCGACGCATCCGGACGCCGTTCCGTCAAGCGAATCTCAAGCGCACCGCGTCGGCGAGGCCCTCGGCAACCGATCGCGCAAGATCGGTGGTGGCCGCTTCCACCATCACGCGCACCAGTGGCTCGGTGCCGCTCGGTCGGAGGAGCACGCGTCCTTCGCCCGCCAGGGTGGTCTCCGCAACGGCGATCTCGGGAGCCAGGAGTTCGGCGACGTCGGGCTGACGCAGCGTCACCGGCACGTTCACCAACACCTGCGGGTAGGTGGTCATCACTGCCGCAGCCAGATCCGACAGCGGCCGATGGTGTTCGGCGACGAACCGCGCCAGCCGAAGGCCAGCGAGCAAACCGTCACCCGTCGTCGCGAGGTGCCGATAGATGATGTGCCCGCTCTGCTCGCCACCGATCGCGAAGCCCCCGGCATCGAGCGCCTCGAGTACGTACCGATCGCCAACAGCGGTGGACACGACATGAATCCCCACCGCCTCCATCGCGCGGTGGAACCCCAGGTTGCTCATCACGGTCACCACCACCGTGTCGGCGAACAGCTCACCACGCTCGCGGAGCTGCAGCGCGGCCATCGCGATGAGTCGATCGCCGTCCACGATGGTGCCGTGCTCGTCGACCGCGATGATGCGGTCGCCGTCACCGTCGAACGCCAGCCCGACGTCTGCTCCATGCGCGCGCACCGCGGCGCTGAGCGACGCAGGATTCGTCGCCCCGCACTGGTCGTTGATGTTCCGACCATCCGGGTCGGCGTGGATGACGGTGACCGTCGCCCCGAGCGCAGCGGTGACCTGCGGCGCGATCGCCGACATCGCACCGTTCGCGCAGTCGAGCACGACGTGCAGTCCGTCGAGGGCGCGCTCGGGGAACATCGCCAGCAGATGACCGGCGTACTCGCTGAGGCCGACCGTCGCGACCGTCGCGACGCCTGCGTCGGCCGTGTCGTCTCCATGATCCGGGCCGTCGACGACCAGCGCGGCCTCGATCTGTCGCTCGACAGCGTCGGTGAGCTTCACACCGCCTGGCGCGAACACCTTCACCCCGTTGTCGTCGAAGGGGTTGTGCGAGGCGGTGATCATCGCCGCTGGCACGTCGAGCACGGCCGACAGGTGCGCCAATGCCGGGGTCGGAACCACGCCAACGGACTCGGGCGTTGCTCCCGCAGCGCGCAGCCCGGCGATGAGCGCTGCTTCGAGGACGGGACCGGACTCGCGGGTGTCGCGACCGATCAGCCAGCGACCGGCACCGAGCACCTCACCGGCAGCGGCGCCGAGGGCGCGCACATACTCGGGGGTGAGCTCGGTGAGGGCCCGACCGCGGACCCCATCGGTGCCGAACGACAGCCTGCCGGGCACGCTTCGCTCGACGCGATCAGCGCTTGGTGTACTGCTTGGCCTTGCGGGCCTTGACGAGGCCGTACTTCT
>JBMOFX010000064.1:0-12222 GCA_049318665.1 Ilumatobacteraceae bacterium
CGAAGGCAACGAAGGCAACGAAGGCTGCCAAGGCTCCCACGGCTGAGAAGGTGACCAAGGCGGCGAAGGTGACGACCGCCGCCAAGGCCGCCAAGCCCGCCAAGGCTGCGGCGGCTCGCACTGCTCGCTCGACCTGAGCGTTCGCTACGGTCGACACCGTGCGCATTGCCACCTGGAACGTCAACTCGCTGAAGGCGAGGCTCCCTCGCGTCGAAGAGTGGCTGGCCGAGGTGCAGCCCGATGTGGTCTGTCTGCAAGAGACCAAGCTCAGCGACGATGCCTGGCCGGCGCTCACCTTCGCCGGCCTCGGCTACGAGAGCACCCACCACGGACAGGGCCAGTGGAACGGTGTGGCGATCCTGTCGAAAGTCGGGCTTGCCGACGTCGTTGCCAACTTCGCGCCCGGCACCGGCGACCCCGACCCCGACGCCCGGATCATCACGGCCCGCTGCGGTGGCGTCAGCATCACGAGCGTCTACGTGCCCAACGGTCGTTCGCTCGACAACGACCACTACCAGTACAAGCTGCGCTGGCTCGCGCAACTTCGCCGTCACCTCGACGCGGTCGGCTCACCCGACGAACCGCTCATCGTCACCGGTGACTTCAACATCGCACCCGACGATCGCGATGTGTTCGACCCGTCGAAGTTCGTTGATGCCACCCATGTGAGCGAGCCCGAGCGCGTGCTGCTCCGCGATCTCGAATCGTGGGGGCTCGTCGATCTGTTCCGCCAACTCTGGCCCCAAGACCGGCTCTACAGCTGGTGGGACTACCGAGCCGGCGATTTCCACCAGGGCCGCGGTCTGCGCATCGATCTCGTGCTCGGCACGAAGGTCGTTGCCGAGCGGTTGTCGTGGTCCATCGTCGATCGCAACGCGCGCAAGGGCACCTCACCGTCCGACCATGCGCCGGTCATCGTCGACCTGGCCGACCTCGTCGGCTGAGCGGCTCGATGGCACTGTTCGATCTCGATCGCCAAACCGATCCCGACGACCCGCGGCGAGGTCTCACCGATGCCACGCGACGGGTGATTGCCGAACTGGCCTCGTCGACGGCATCGTCCGACGCGTTCACCGCGGCGCGAGCACTGGTCGAGCAGGCAGCGTCGCTGCTCGCCGACGCAGCGCACGACCGCGAGTATCAGGGTGCGGAAGCCTCGCTCGTCGAACACCAGCAGACCGGATCGTTCCTCGACTTCAGTCCGTTCATCGGCACGTTCAACCCGCTCGCGCCGCCGATCACGGTGCGCGTCGAGGGCGACATCGTCGTCGGGGAGGTCGTGTACAGCGGGGCGTACGAGGGGCCGCCGGGTTGCGTGCACGGCGGCTTCATCGCGGCGGGGTTCGACGAGGTACTCGGCTTCGCCCAATCGCTGAGTGGCAACCCGGGCATGACCGGCCGGCTCGAAGTGTCGTACCGATCGCCCACGCCGCTCGGCAGGCCGGTGCGCTACGAAGGTCGCATCGACCGGATCGAAGGACGGAAGATCTTCGCGACCGCAACGTTGCTGCACGACGACCGGCTCTGCGCTGAGGCGCAGGCACTGTTCATCTCGATGAAGCCCGAGGTGTTTCAACGACTGATGCGTGATCGCCAGAACCCATCGCAATGAACAACCTCGGTGCGAGCCGCTCGGCCGCGGCGTGCCCGATGCTGAGCCGCCGTGCGAGCTCGTCGAGGTCGGCAGGTGGGTCGCTGATCAGCGACTTGAGGGTTGCATCGGAGCAGATCGCAAGCTCGCTCACGCCGGCGTTGCGGGCGACGCTCATGCGCCATTCACGCAACGGTGCAAGCGGATCGGGTGGCCGTGGTGCATGCAGCCGCGTGGGTGGCGACACGACGGGGGAGTCATCGATCGTCGAGCGAACCGCATCGATCCACGGGCTCGGGCCAGTGGTCTGTCCGCCGCGTGTGTCCGCCCCGGTGATGACCAGTTCGTCCTCGGCTCGGGTGAGCGCCACGTAGAGCAGTCGAGCCTCCTCGGCACGCTGCGCAGCCGAGACCGCAGCACCATGGGGGACCAGGCCCTCCTCAACACCGGTCACGACGACCGCGCGCCACTCGCGGCCCTTGGCCGCGTGGAACGTGAGCAGCGCGACGGCGCCCTCGTCATCGTCGGGCTCGAGGTCGTCGAAGGGCTGCCGCGCGTCGAGCCAGCTCCGGAAGCCTCCCGGCTCGCCGCTCGCGAGGAATCGATCCGCTTCCTCCGCGATGCGCGAGCGGATCGCGTCGACGCTGCCGTCGGCCCACACGCCGTCGACCCACGCGGCCAGCTGCTCACGTGTGGTGCACCGTGCCGCCTCGGCGATGCCCCGCTCGAGCGGTGAGGCACCCACGGCGCGGACCGTCGGCACGCCGAGCCGCTCGAGGGCTCGCCCGAGCGCGACGAGTTGGTCGTTGGTGCGTGCGAGCACGGCGACATGCCGAGTGCCATGACGCTCGGCGAGGGCGCGTGCGATGTTCCCGACCTCGGTTGCCTCGGCATGTTCGTCGGCCATGGTGAGGATGCGGATCGCGCGGCCGTCGGCTCGGCGCGACTCGGTGTCGTCGGCGATCGTGGCACCACTCAAGGCGGCAGCCCCGGCCCGGACGATCTGTGGCGAGCATCGGTAGTTCCCGGTGAGCGCCACCACGGTGACACCGGGCAGCTGCTGTTCGACTTCCATCAGCACGGCGGGGTCGGCGCCATTCCATCCATAGATCGCCTGGCGGTGGTCGCCCACCAGGCACACGTCGGCGCGCCCCCCACGGATCTGTTCGAGCACTGCGTGCTGGAGTGGGTTGAGGTCTTGTGCCTCGTCGACGAACAGGTGCCGGAACCGCCAGCGAACGATGTCGGCGAACGTCGGGTCGCGCTGCAAGTGGCCGAGCAGTTCGACGAGCAGGTCGTCGAAGTCGAGCACGCCGCGGCGTCGCTTGAGGGCGCGATACCGATCGGCAACTGTCGTGAACGCGTCACCGTTGAGCGCCGCTCGGCGCCGAACCGCGCGGTTCGCGTCGGTGAAGTGTCGAGGCTCCACGAGCCGCGCCGTTGCCCAATCGAGATCCGCGAGTGCGCCGCCGATCTCGCAGCGGATCTTCGTCTCGGTGAGCACCTCTTTCATCAGACGGTGCCGATCGGTGACGACCTGAGGTGCCGCGACGCCGTTCGACAGTGCTCGGTCGCGCAACAGGCGAAGGGCGACCGCGTGGAAGGTGCCGGTCTCGATCGGCTCACGGATGTCGAGCCGGCGGAGGCGACGCCGCAGCTCGCCTGCGGCGTCGCGTGTGAACGTCAACGCCAGGACGTGGCGCGGATCGGCCGTGCCCGCGACCACGCGGTGTGCGATGCGACGAGTGAGCACCGTGGTCTTGCCCGAACCCGCAGCAGCCACGATCGCGAGCGGGGACGCGGTCGTCGTGACCGCGTGGCGCTGCTGCGCATCGAGTCCGCGCAGCAGGTCATCCCTCTCCACGTACGTCACGATACGGCTACCATCCGGGCCATGACGTTCTCGCCGAAGAACCTCACGGACAATGAGACCGTGGCTGTTGATCTGCACCCCCACTGGTGGAACTTCGCACCGCCCGCTGGCACGCTGCTCGCCGGGGTCGTGTTCGGCATCTGGCGGTTGACGATGGATGGTGGATTCGCCTCCGATGCGATGTCCTACGTCGCGATCGGTTTGCTCATCGTCGGCGCCGTGTGGCTCGTGATCCGCTACGTGAAGTGGACGACGACGCACTTCGTGATCACCAATCGCCGGATCATCTACCGCACCGGGGTGATCGCGGCGCATGGCGTCGAGATTCCTCTCGAACGTGTGAACAACGTCAACTTCTCGCAGACGATCTTCGAACGTCTCGTCGGTGCCGGTGACCTGCTGATCGAGTCGGGTGGTGAGGATGGCCAGAGCCGCTTCTCCGACATCCGCGACCCCCAGCACGTGCAGCGGATGGTGCACGTCAAGATGGAGGAAGCGATGAGCCGTCGCGCCGGAGGCGAGGGCGGCTCGGTGGGTGGTGGTGCAGTCGATATTGCATCGCAACTCGAGCGGCTCGAAGGCTTGATGGAGCGTGGTGCGCTCACTCGTGAGGAGTTCGAGCTCCAGAAGCGCAAGCTGCTCGGCTGATCAGCCGACCAGGTGCGCGCCGTCGACGGCGCGCACGATCCAACCACCGGTCAGCGCGCCAGGCTCGGTGAGCGCCACGATGCAGCCACCGAATCCGCCACCTGTCATCCGCGCCCCGTACACGCCCGGTACCGCCAGCGCGGCAGCGACGGCGTCGTCCATGGTCGGCGTCGAGGTCTCGTAGCGATCGCGCAAGCTCTCGTGGCTGGCCACCATGTCGCCGCCGGCCGCGTGGAGATCCCCGGCCGCGAGCGCCGCCGCGAAATCGCGAACACGTTGGTTCTCGGTCACCACGTGGAGGGCCCGGGCCCGAATGGTCGGATCGGCGATCGCGCTGGCGTCGTCGATGGTGGCCGAGCGCAGCGGCCCGATCTCGCGCTCGGCGGCAGCGCACTCGGCGACACGATCGGCATATGCGCTGCCGACGAGTGTGCGGTGGGCGATGAACTGCACCACCACGTCGATGTCGTCGGGGAGCGGTGTCGGGGTCACCGTGAGCTCGCCGCAATCGATGACGAGCGCGTGCCCGGCGACGCCCGCCGCGATCGAGAGCTGATCCATGATCCCGCTCGGCACACCGGACGCCCGGTTCTCCGCGCGCTGGCACAGTTGCGCGAGTGCGAGGGGCGTTCCCTCGAACCCGAGCGCCAGCGCGACCGCGACCTCCAGCGCGGCGCTGCTCGACAGGCCGGCCCCGATCGGGATGTCGGTGGTGATCCGGCCAACCGCGCCCCGAGCCGGGCGAAGCTCCGACACGACACCGGCGACGTATCGCCCCCACGGCGGTGACACGGATGCCGGGTCGTCGACCACGAGGGGGAGCGCAACGGGCTCGACCTCATCGTCTGATCGGAGCTCGATGGTTGCATCCTCGTCGAACGCGATGTCGGTGTATCGGTCGATCGCCATCGGAAGGACGAGGCCACCGGTGTAGTCGGTGTGATCGCCGATCAGGTTGACCCGGCCGGGGGCGCGTGCGATGCGGGTCACGAGTCTCAGACGAGGTGCAGTGCTGCGCTCAGCCGTTCGATCGCGTCGAGATCGAATGGCGCGCGAAGTGCGATGTTGACCTGATCGGCGCCCGCATCGATGTAGCGGCCGATGGTGTCGAGCACCTGTTCGTCGCTCCCGCTGAGGACGCCGCCGCGGACCATCTCCGCGAGCGCACCGAACTGTTGGTGCAGGCTCTCGTCGGTCCAGGCGAGCCCCACGTTGATCGCCCGGGCGATCTCGCTCGGGTCGCGGCCGGCGGCGGCGCAGTGGTCGTCGAGCACGCCGTTCTTGTGAGCGAACGCGTCCGGGGTGATGAACGGGACGTTCCACCCGTCGGCGTACTGCGCTGCGATCTTCAGTGTCCGCTTCTCGCCGCCACCACCGATCCAGATCGGCAGCTTTCGCTGCATCGGGCGCGGTTCGTTGCGTGCCTCGGTGAGGGTGAACCACTGGCCGTCGAACGAGGTGACGTCGTCGTGGAGCAACCCGCGCAGGCACTGGATGCCCTCTTCGAGCTGATCCATTCGCGTCTTCACGGCCGGGAACTCGATGCCGTATGCGTCGTACTCCACCTTGGCCCACCCAGCGCCGATGCCCATGTCGGCGCGACCTCCTGACAGGAGGTCAATCGCCGTGATCGCCTTCGCGAGCACGGCAGGGTGGCGGTAGCCGATCGAGTAGACGAGCGAGCCACAGCGGACCTTCGACGTGCTGCACGCGAGCGCGGCATGCATGGCGACCGCTTCGAGGCATGCCGCGTCGTCGGGTTTGCCTGTCGCGCCGTAGAAGTGGTCCCAGATCGAGATCCATCCGTAGCCGAGGTCTTCGATGCGTCGCCAGACGGATCGGAGTTCGTCGGCGGTGGTGTGCTGCAGGCCGGTGTGGATGCCGAAGACGGTCATGACCAACAGTGTGGCACTGGGTAAGGTTCGGCCATGGCACGCGCGACCGTCTCCACCGGCATCGAACTCGAATACGACACGTTCGGATCTCCCGACGACCCAGCGCTGCTGCTGGTGATGGGTTTCACCGCACAGATGACCTCCTGGGACGAGAAGTTCTGCGGGATCCTCGCTGATGCCGGTCTGTTCGTCATCCGTTTCGACAACCGTGATTGCGGTCTGTCGACGAAGTTCGATGGCGTCGAGGTCGACACCGGCGCGGTCATGGGGGCGGCGCTCACCGGCGGGGAGGTGCCGCCCGTGCCGTACACGTTGTCCGACATGGCGGCCGACGCCGTGGGTCTCCTCGATCACCTCGGCATCGAGCGCGCACACGTCCTGGGTGCATCGATGGGCGGGATGATCGTGCAGACCATCGCGATCGAGCACCCGACACGCGTGCGGAGCCTCACCTCGGTGATGAGCACCATCGGTGACCCGGCCTACGGCGCCGCGGCGCCCGAGGCGATGACGGCGCTGCTCGCACCGGCACCCGAGAGCCGCGACGACTACATCGCCTCGGCACCGAACTGGATGACGTGGCAGTCGAAGAAGTACCGCGACGAAGCGAAGACGAAGGAACTCGCAGCGATCAACTACGACCGCTCGTTCTACCCCGAGGGCAGCCCGCGTCAGCTCGCTGCGATCTTCGCGAGCGGCGATCGCTCGGCGTTGCTTGCGAACGTCACCGCACCCACGTTGGTGATCCACGGTCGCGACGACACGTTGATCACTCCGTCGGGCGGTTTCCGTACCGCCGAGCTCATCCCCGGCGCGCACCTGCTGTTCCTGTCCGACATGGGCCACGACATGCCCGAGCCGCTGTGGCCCGTCATCACCGACGCGATCGTCACCCACACCCGCCAGTCCTGAAGAAGTTCCCGGATCGGCGCGGAACTTCACCAACGCGGGGGTCGGCGGACTAGACAAGTGCGATGGCTGGACCGCTGACGGGTTATCGGATCATCGAGATCGCGGGCATTGGCCCCGGTCCGTTCGCGGCGATGCTGCTCGCCGACATGGGTGCTGAGGTCATCCGGGTCGATCGAGCGCAAGCCGTTCGCAGCCCGGCGCCCGACGCACCGCACTGGGACGTGATGCTGCGGGGTCGTCGCAATATCGCGATCGACCTGAAGCACCCTGATGGCGTGGCCACGCTGCTCGATCTCGTCGAGGGCGCCGATGCGCTCATCGAGGGGTTCCGACCGGGTGTGATGGAGCGCCTCGGGATCGGTCCCGACGCGTGCCATGCGCGCAACCCGAAGCTCGTGTTCGGGCGGATGACGGGCTGGGGCCAGGACGGCCCCTATGCGCAGGCCGCGGGCCACGACATCAACTACATCGCGCTGGCTGGCGCGCTCGCACACTTCGGCCGGGCGGGAGAAGCGCCGGTGCCGCCGCTCAACATGGTCGGCGACTTCGGTGGCGGTGGCATGTTCCTCGCGTACGGCGTGGTGTGCGCGCTGCTCGAGGCCCAGCGCAGCGGCGCCGGCCAGGTGGTCGACACCGCCATGGTCGACGGGGCTGCCGTGCTGATGAGCATGTTCTGGGCGTTCAAGTCGATCGGGTTGTTCGACGAGAACGCGCGTGGCACCAACCTGCTCGACACGGGTGCCCACTTCTACGACGTGTTCCGCTGTGCCGATGGGCGCTACATCTCGCTCGGTTCGATCGAGCCGCAGTTCTACGCCGAGCTGCTCCGGATCACCGGGCTGCAGGACGATCCCGAGTTCCAACGCCAGATGGACCAAGACCTGTGGCCGCACCTGAAGACCCGCCTCCACCAGGTGTTCGACACCAAGACCCGCGACGAGTGGTGCGCGCTCATGGAGGGCACTGATGTGTGCTTCGCCCCGGTGCTCACGATGAGCGAGGCGGCGGCCCACCCGCACAACGTCGAGCGCAGCACGTTCATCGACGTGGGCGGCACGATGCAGCCTGCGCCCGCACCCCGGTTCTCGCGTACTCAGCCCGAGGTGCGCGGCCTGCCGGCTCACGCGGGTCAGCACACTCGCGCCGTGCTGGCCGACTGGGGCGTTTCGCCCGATCGCATCGACGCTCTCTTCTCAAGCAACGCGGTGGCCGGTTCCTGATGGGGACGCTGGTCTGCTTCCACGCCCATCCCGACGACGAGTCGATCGCAACGGGCGGCACGATCGCGAGAGCGAATGCGGAAGGTCATCGTGTCGTGCTCGTCGTCGCGACGAACGGTGACCACGGCGAGGTGCCCGACGACCTGGCGCCGGGCGAGACGCTCGTCGATCGGCGACGAGCTGAGACCGAAGCGTCGGCCGCGGTGCTCGGGATCGACCGAGTCGTGTGGCTCGGCTACGAAGACAGCGGGATGACCGGGTGGGAGCAGAACAACCGCCCGAACTCGTTCCTCCAGGCACCGCTCGATGAGGCCGCCGAGCGACTCGCCGACGTGTTGCGCGGCGAGTCCGCCGATGTGCTCACCACCTACGACTGGCACGGCAACTACGGGCATCCCGACCACATCAAGGTCCATCAGGTCGGCCACCGCGCCGCCGAACTCGCCGCCACGCCTGCGGTGTTCGAGGCGACGATGAACCGCGACCACATCACGCGGATGATGACGGTTGCGTCCGACATGGGTGCAACCGGGCCGGGTGATGACGGCGGTTTCGACCCCAACGGGCCTGCCGACGACGGCAACCCGTTCGGCATGTCGGAGGCCGAACTCACGCACGCTGTCGACGTGAGCGCCTATCTCACGCAGAAGCGTGAGTCGATCCGCTGTCACCGCTCGCAGGTCACCGACGGCAGCTTCTTCCTGTCGATGCCCGACGAGGCGTTCGCGCTCGGCTTCGGGACCGAGTGGTTCATCCGGGTCGGCGACGAGCCCGGCGTTCGCGCCGGCTGGTTGTTCGAGTGACCCGACTGCACCTCGTCCGCCACGGGCGCGCCGCCGCCGGGTGGGACGCCGACGCCGACCCCGGTCTCGATGCGCTCGGCGAGCAGCAGGCGCTCGACGTCGCGGCGCGCCTTGGTCCGCTCGGCCCGCTGCAGGTGACCTCGAGCCCACTCCGCCGATGCCGCGAAACCGCCGGACCGCTGTCGAGCGCGTGGCGCCGCCCGCTCGCCATCGAGCCTCGCATCGCGGAGATCCCGTCGCCGGAAGGCGTCGCGATGGCCGATCGCGTCACGTGGCTCAGGGCAGCGATGCAGGGAACCTGGACCGATCTCGGGCAGCGCTACGTTGAGTTCCGCGACGACCTGGTTGCCTCGCTCCGGTCGCAACCCGCCGACGCAGTGCTCTTCAGTCACTTCATCGCGATCAACGCCGCGATCGGTGCCGCTGTCGGCGATGATCGACTCGTCATCCGCAGCCTCGACAACTGCTCGGTCACGGTCATCGACGTTCGCGACGGCGTGCTGCACCTCGTCGAGGGTGGCCACGAAGCCGACACGCTCATCCGCTGACCGGTGTTGCGCTCCCGCCTCGATGACAGACTGGCGCGGATGAGAACCGGCCCAGTGCTGTGCGTGTTGCTGGTGGGCGGCCTGCTGGTGGCCGCGTGTAGTCGTCAGGATGCGGCACCGACCACGACTCTGGCCCCGATCGTGTCGATCGACGTCCTGCCCACCACCACCACGATCGCGATCACCACCACCACCGAGCCCCCGCCGACGCTCCCGCCGACGACCACTACATCCACCACGACTTCCACCACGACCACGACGACGATCCCGAAGGCAGCGGTGCTGGTGCTGCGCGAGGACGGCCTCGGCGATGCGCTCTTCGGTGCAGCCCCCGACGACGTCGTCTCCTATGTGACGGCGATCCTCGGGTCGCCGACGTCCGACACCGGGTGGACGGATCCGTTCAGCTTCGGTGTGTGCCCGGGCACGGAGGTGCGTGGCGTCACCTGGACCGACCTCCGATTGCTGTTCAGCAACCAGAGCACGGTGGCCACCGGTCGTCGGCACTTCTTCAACTACGTCTACGGTCCGCTGCCCGGCACATCAGTGACGCCGGCCGGGTTGCGCACTGACCAGGGGATCCTCATCGGGTCGACCGTCGCGGAGTTGCGTGCGGCATACCCGAGGGTGCTGCTGTTTCAGCAGGACGACGTGTTCGGCCCATCGTTCGCGATCAGCGAGACGCTCGTCGGCTTCCTCACGGGGACCACCTCCGGCGATCGGATCGTGTCGATCATCGGTGGCCTTCCCTGCGGTGAGTGATCGGGACGGACCGATACGATGCGGCGGATGATCCAGCGTGGCGATGTCGAAGTGAGCGCGCCCTGAACGTCAGTTCCGTTTACCACCTGCACGAGTCGTGGACCTGGGTGGTCATCATCGGCAATGGGCTCGCCGGGCTCTGGGCCCTCGGCGCCAACTGGCTCACCCCGCTGCGCACACGCGCGCTGTGGTGGTTCACGGCGTTCACGCAGGTGAGCGTGTTCATCCAAGTGATCCTCGGGGTCATCCTGGTCAACAAGTACAAGCTCGAGTTCCCGAAGTTCCATGCCTTCTACGGGTTCGTCGGCATCATCGCCGTCGCGATCATCTACTCGTATCGACAGCAGATGAAGCATCGGCTCTATCTGCTCTACGGGCTGGGCGGCCTGTTCGTGATGGGCCTCGGCATCCGGGCGAT
The DNA here is from genome assembly GCA_049318665.1 of Ilumatobacteraceae bacterium. Lineage (GTDB taxonomy): Bacteria > Actinomycetota > Acidimicrobiia > Acidimicrobiales > Ilumatobacteraceae > VFMC01. The sequence goes on from JBMOFX010000064.1 coordinate 10,671, forward strand.
GCTCGTCGGCCAGGTGACGCCCTGACGCCTCAGCCGGTGATGCTCAGGCGTGGGCGAGCTTGGTCTCGAGCTCGTCGAGTGCGAGTGCGAGCCGTGGCGGCAACCTGTCGCCGAACTGTGCGTAGTGCGCCCGGATCTGCGGGATGGCCGACTGCCAACCGTCGACGTCGAGGCTGAGCAGCGTTGCCATGTCGTCGTCCGATACATCGAGGCCGTTCGTGTCGAGCGCGCCCGGCGTCGGGAGGAAGCCGATCGGCGTCTCGATCGCTTCGGCATCGCCTGCCACACGCTCGAAGACCCACTTCAGCACGCGGCTGTTCTCGCCGTAGCCGGGCCAGAGGAAGCGGCCGTCCTCGTCGCGGCGGAACCAGTTGACGAAGAAGATCTGCGGCAACTTGGACGCATCGGTGTGCTTGCCGACATCGAGCCAGTGGGCGAAGTAGTCGGCCATGTTGTAGCCGCAGAAGGGCAGCATCGCCATCGGGTCGAAGCGCAGGTTGCCGACAGCGCCCTGCTGCGCAGCGGTGGTCTCGCTCGCCATGATCGAGCCGAGGAACACGCCGTGGTCCCAATCGGGTGCCTGCGTCACGAGCGGCACCGTGGTGCGACGACGACCACCGAACAGGATCGCCGAGATCGGCACGCCGGCCGGATCTTCCCACTCGCTGGCGATCGACGGGCATTGATCAGCCGGTGCGGTGAAGCGGGCGTTCGGGTGCGCGGCAGGTGTGTCGACCTCGGGGGTCCACGCGTTGCCGCGCCAGTCGGTCGCCCGGGCGGGCGGCGTGTCGGTCATGCCCTCCCACCACACGTCGCCATCGGAGGTGAGCGCCGTGTTGGTGTACAGGCAATTGCCCCAGAGCGTCTCCATCGCGTTGGCGTTGGTGTCCCAACCCGTGCCCGGGGCGACGCCGAAGAAGCCGGCCTCTGGGTTGATCGCGTGGAGACGGCCGTCGTCGCCGAACTTCATCCAGCAGATGTCGTCGCCCACCGTCTCGGCCTTCCAGCCCGGGATTGTGGGGACGAGCATCGCGAGGTTGGTCTTGCCGCAGGCCGACGGGAAGGCAGCGGCGATGTACTTGTGCTCGCCCTGCGGGTTGGTGAGCTTGAGGATGAGCATGTGCTCGGCCAGCCACCCGTCGTCGCGTGCCATCACTGAAGCGATGCGCAATGCGAAGCACTTCTTGCCGAGCAGTGCGTTGCCGCCGTAGCCAGAGCCGTAGCTCATGATCTCGCGGGTCTCGGGGAAGTGCACGATGTACTTGTTGTCGGGGTTGCACGGCCACGCGACGTCGGCCTGGCCAGGCTCGAGCGGGGCGCCGACGGAGTGGACGCATGGCACCCAGTCGCCATCGCCGAGCACGTCGAGCGCGCGCTGGCCCATGCGGGTCATGATCCGCATGTTGACCGCCACGTACGCCGAGTCGCTGAGTTGCACGCCGATGTGGGCGATGCGCGACCCGAGGGGGCCCATGCTGAACGGCACCACGTAGAGGGTGCGGCCCTTCATCGCGCCGGTGTAGAGGCGGCGCATCTCGGCACGCATCTCGGC
>JBMOFX010000065.1:0-12188 GCA_049318665.1 Ilumatobacteraceae bacterium
GCTGCTCGTGGTAGCTGAGGATCTGGAGCTCGACCGCCAGGTCGACCTTGCGCACCTGGACCGATCGGGGAACCGACAGCACGACCGGCGCGAAATTGAGGATGCTCGTGATGCCCGCCTTCACGAGGCGCTCGGCGGCATCCTGCGCGGCACCTGGCGGTGTGGTGATCACGCCGATGTTGACTTGCTTCGACTGCACGATCTGCGGGAGCTCGTCGATGTGGCGAACACGAACACCACCGAGGACCGTGCCGACCTTCGCCACGTCGACGTCGACGACACCGACCACGGGGAAACCGCGCTGGCCGAACCCGCCGTAGCCGGAGAGAGCTTGGCCAAGGTTGCCGGCACCGACGATGACGACCGGCCAGTCGTGGGTGAGACCGAGCTCGCGACGGATCTGGTAGGTGAGGTAGGCCACCTCGTACCCGACCCCGCGGGTGCCGTAGCTGCCGAGATAGGAGAGGTCCTTGCGGACCTTGGCGGCATTGACCCCGGCGAGTTCCGCCAGGCGGTCGGACGACACGCAGTCGACGCCCTCATCGCCCTGCTCCCCCAAGATGCGCAAGTAGATCGGAAGCCGTGCGACCGTCGCTTCCGGGATACGACGCTTCGGGCGTTCGGGGGGCAGCACGAGGCTCACGCTACGCACTCGTGCACACGTTCACAAAGCTCGACCGATGTGACATGTCACGCTCTCGGCCAGTACCGCTACCGTCGCCGCCGTGAACGTCGTCCTGGCTGCCGCCGCCGCTCTGGTGTCGTTCGCGTTCATGCTCAGCACCCTCGATCGGTGGCTCCGCCGTCATCGCCCTCACGAGCTCGCGTGGACCGTCTCGCTCGGCCTGTTCTGCATCGGCGCAAGTGCGCTGTGGTGGGCAGAGGCCAACGGCTGGACGATCGGCACGTTCCGCGTGTTCTTCTTCGCCGGAGCGATCGCCAATGTGCCCTGGCTCGCGCTCGGCACGGTGTACTTGCTGGCGGGCGAGCGTCGCGGACGCCGCACCCAGCGCTGCATCGAGGCGTTTACGTGGCTTGCGGCTGGCGTGATGCTCGTCGCCCCCACCAAGATCGCGGTGTCCGGTGACGAACTGCCCACCGGCAAAGAAGTCTTCGGTGTCGCGCCCCGGGTGCTCGCGGCCGTGGGGTCGGGCGTGGCCGCGTTGGTGATCTTCGCGGGTGCCGCATGGAGCGCGTACCGGTTGCTCCGCAAGCAGCCAGCGTCTGACATCACTGCGCGAGCTGGCAATGCGCCCGGTCGGCTTGCGTTCGGCAACATCCTCATTGCGCTCGGCACGATCGTGCTCTCGGCGAGCGGCACGTTGGCAGGTCGCCTTGGCAAGGACCAGGCGTTTGCGGTCACCCTGCTCGTCGGGATCTCGATCCTCTTCGCTGGCTTCCTCGTGTCGCCGTCGAGCCGACGCACCAGCGCGACGCTGAGCGTCGTGCGCGACGCGCCAGTCAGATCAACGAGCGACGCAGCAGCTTCCCGCTGACGTTGCGCGGGAGCTCGTCGACGAACAGCACCTTCCCCGGGCACTTGTAGCGAGCGAGGTGATCGGTGCACCACTCGATGAGCTGATCCTCCTCGAGGTGCACGCCAGATTGCGCGACGACGAACGCCTTCACCGCCTCGCCGTGGTGAGGGTGCGGCACGCCGATCACTCCCACTTCGGCGACGCCCGGGTGCTCGCCCAACACCTCTTCCACCTCGGCCGGATACACGTTGAAGCCGCTCACGATGATGAGGTCCTTCGCGCGATCGACGAGATAGAGGTAGCCGTCGGCATCGGCCGTTGCGATGTCGCCCGTGCGGAGCCACCCGTCGGCGGTGAGCACCTTGGCGGTGTGCTCGGGTGCGTCGAGGTAACCCTGGAACACGTTCGGTCCCTTCACCCACACCTCGCCCGCATCGCCCTGCAACACATCGTCGCCGCGTTCATCGACGAGCCGAACGTCGACACCCTCCAACGCCTTGCCCACCGAGCCCGGCCTGATCGGCATGCCCGCCGAACTGGTGACCACGGGCGACGCCTCGGTGAGGCCGTACCCCTCGGAGACGTCGAGCCCGAAGCGCTCCTTGATGCGACGGATCGCTTCCTCGGGCATCTTGGCCGCACCGGTGAGCGCGAGCCGGACCGACTCGAAACTGTCGGCGGGCGCATCGTCGAAGTGACTGAACGCGAGCCACAGCGGGGGTGCACCGGGCACCACGGTGACCTTGCGCTCGCGGATGGTGTCGAGCGCCGTCGACGGATCGAAGCGCTGCACCAGCACCAGCGTCGCGCCACGGGCCAGCGTGAGCCCGAGCACCACGTTGAGCCCGAAGATGTGGAACATCGGCAGCACGCCGTACACCACGTCGTCCGGTTCGATCCGGACGTTGGCCGAGCGACCCTGGTCGAGGTTGGCGAGCAGGTTGCCGTGGCTGAGCATCGCCGCGCGCGGGGCGCCGGCGGTGCCACTCGTGAACATGAGGGCAGCGAGCGCATCGGGCTCGACGTCGACGATCGGCGCCACGGGCGACTCCAGCAGCGCAGTGATGCTCACCGCACCCGGAACCGTGTCGGCATCGAGACCGATGACGGTCTCGACCGACGGGATCCGTGTCGGGTCGATCGACGTCCACGCAGGCGCCGCGAGCGGCTCGATGATTACGGCCTTTGCGCCCACGACGGCAAGCTCACGCTCGAGCTCAGGACCGGGGCTCGATGGGTTGAGCGGCACGACCACCGCGCCGATACCGATCGTCGCCAGGTAACCGAGCACGAACGCGCGACTGTTGTTACAGAGCAGTGCCACCCGGTCGCCCTCGGCGAGGCCGAGCGAGAGGAAGCCGCCACGCAGGTGCGCGACCTGATCTCGCAACGCGCCGTACGTGGTGCTGCGCCCGCTGCTGATGAGCGCCACCGAGTCGTCGGCGTGCGCGTCGATGATGTGTGCCAGATTCACGGCTGTTCCCCCTCGGACGGCCGATGCTAGCCAGACCCGCCCAGCCGGCGCTCAGAAGCGCAGCAGTGCGATCAGCCCCGACGCGAGGATCGCGAACAAGAGCAGGCCGAGCGTGAGCGTGACAGCGGGTCGCATCGGGAATCAACCTACCCGTGATTCGGGCGGAGCTGGATCGGCGTCGAGATGCCGGTGGACACGTCGTCGACCGACGGTGTGAGCGTGACCGCATCACCCGCAGCAACCCCGAGCTCGTCGGCCGCTGAGCGCTGATCGAGCACCAGGGTCAACATGCCGTACGCGTCGACGAGCAAGCCGATCGCCCCGACGCCCACATCGGCGAAGCGGCGCACGAAGGCAACCGAGCGGACCGTCGGCGCCGCGGGGTCGCCCACCGTCACCCGCACCCGATCGCCGAGGTGCTCGACTTCGTCGGGTCCGATGTTGAGCTGGCAGTTCCCGAACCGGTCGACCCACAACACTTCGCAGACCAGCGACCCAGCATCGTCGCGTGGCAGCGGGACCACGCCGGGCACAAGCCCGTCGGCCTCCACCATCTCGCCCAGCTCGAAGAGATCGACGCCGTTGCAGAGCGCCGCCGCGATCGGGGCGAACACGTCGCGGGCGGCGAACGTGGGCCCAGGTGCACCGAGGTGGTAGGCCACATCGGTGAGCGCAATGCACCGTCCGGCACCGCCGGCCATCGCCACCGCCGGCGCAAGGAGACCGTTGTCGGGCCCGACGAGCACACCTGCACCGTCACCCACTTCGATCGCGACACCGGGCCGGTCGACGAGCGAACCGGGATCGACCGACGCGAGGACGACACCGGCCGGCACGTACGAGATCGCCCGGGCGAGGGCGAGGCTCCCGGCACGGATATCGAACGTTGCGATCTCGTGGGTGAGGTCGATCAGACGCGCGTGCGGCGCGATGTCGGCGATGACAGCACGCACCACACCGGCGAGCTCGTCGCGTGTGCCCAGATCGGTGAGCAACGAAACAGCGTCGTAGGGGCGGCCCATCGCGGCGACGCTATCGGGCCGGAAAAAGCGAACGGGCCGGTGCCAACCCCCCGATGGCACCAGCCCGTCCGGCGCAGCCTCTTGCGAGGCGCGACTCCGGTTGAAGAATCAGCCGGTGGTCTTTGACGACCGGTGTCAACATTAGGTGGAGATACACGGTGAGAAAAGGGTCACGTCCAGAAATTCGAGAAATCGAACGACACGCGTGTGATTCATCGACCGAGTTCGCGACTGCGTTCCGTCGCCGCGATCACCGCATCGAGGAACGCCGCGCGCACGCCGTGATCCTCCAGCGCGCGCAATCCGGCGGCCGTCGTGCCACCCGGTGAGGTGACCATGGCGCGCAGCGATGCGGGGTCGCCGCGGTCGGCCAACAGCGCCGCCGACCCGGTGAGGAGCTGCACGACGAGTGCCTCGGCCACCGGACGTGCAAGGCCGGCAAGCACGCCAGCGTCGATGAGTGCTTCCGCCACGAGGAACACGTACGCGGGCCCCGAGCCGGCGAGCCCGGTCACCGCATCGAGTTGATACTCGGGCACGCAGACCACGGTGCCCACGGCGCCGAGGATCCCCTCCGCCCACGCGAGGTCGTCATCGGTCGCGTGCGCACCACCTGCGATCGCAGCGGCACCTTCGCCGACAAGGGCCGGCGTGTTCGGCATGCACCGCACCACCGCCACGCCGGGCGCCGCAGCTTCGATCGCCGCGATCGACACGCCCGCAGCGATCGACAGGATGCGCTTCGCGCCGGCGGCAGTCGCGGCCGCAGTGGCCACCGCGACATCAGCCGGCTTCACCGCAACGAGGGCTGCGTCGCACGGACCGATCGATTCGAGCACCGACACGCCGGGGAACTGTTCGACGAGGTGGGCGCGGCGAGGAGGCGACACCTCGACCACGGCGAGCTCCCCTGCGTCGGCCCATCCGGCCGCGAGCAGGCCGCCCAACAGAGCCGCGCCCATGTTGCCGCCACCCACGATCGCCAGCCGAGCCGAGTCCATCTGTCCGACATTAGAGGCGCTCGCGGCGAAGTGTTGCCGCTCATCGTGAGGGTGACGACGAGACGCGACACTTCGCGGACGAGGAGCGAGGGGGAGCAAGGGGGGAGGAAGGGGGGAGCGGATGGGCGGCAAGTCTTCCCCGATCCCGCCGCCCACCCGCTCGTCGGGGATGAGAGGCGGCGGCGGCCGGTCGACGGAAGGCTCAGTCTTCGTCGGTGAAATGTCGGGCGTAGCCGAGTCGGATCAACGCCGGGAACGTCTGCTCGACGTAGGCGTAGAGCGAGCCGATGATCCGGTCGAGCTCGGATTCGCTGAGCGCCGTGAGCGGGAGCTCACCGCGCAGGAACAGCGCGTCTTCGATGCCGATCGCGAAGTGCGCACCGACGAGCCGCTCGTTGTGGCGGAGCGCCATCTCGAACACGGCTGCATGATTGTCGATCGGTGCGGGCATCACGTACGCCTCGTAACGCAGCGTCCGTTGGCCGAGCGTGAGCCAGATCGTCGTATACCCCTTCGCCTCGCCCTGCATTCGCACGTACCACCGGTGCTCGCTCACCTCCCCACGGTCGACTGCCTCGATCGCGGGGTTCTCGGTGCGCAGCGTGCCCAGCCACTCGTCGATCTGCCGCTCGAACACCGCGAGCGCAGCCGGCTCGAAAACGTCGGTCATCGACACGCCACCAGATCACGGACCGGCAGACGCGAGTAGAGGTCGTCGAGACGCCTCGCTGCTGCACGCCAGGTGTAGGCCATCGCTCGCTGCGCGCCGTACGCGCCGAGGCGACGCGCCAACGTCGGGTCGTCGAGGAGGTTGGCGATGTGTGCGGCGAACACCAGCGGGTCGCGGTCGGGCACGAGGTAGCCGTTGTGGCCATGATCGACGAGCGTGAGCAGCCCGCCAACGGCGCTTGCCACCACCGGCACGCCGCACGCTGACGCTTCGAGTGCAACCAGACCGAAGCTCTCACTCCGGCTCGGCACGATCGCCACGTCGGCAGCGCGGTAATAGGTGCTGAGGATGTGGTGCGGTTGCGGCGCGACGAACCGAACCTGGTCGGTGACACCGAGCGCAGCAGCGACCGAGCGGAGGACGCGCATCTCGCGCTCGCCCTCGGCGCCGCTCGCGCCGCCGACGATGAGCAGCAAGGCGTCGGGACGATCGAGCGCGGCCAGCGCGCGAATCGCGACCTCGGGACCCTTCAGCGGCTGCACACGACCGACGAAGAGCAACACGTCGGCATCGATCGGCAGCCCCAGGGCAGTGCGCGCCCCCACCTGTGCGCCCGGTGCGAACAGCGCGTGTTCGACCGCTGGCGCGACCACCTCGACCACACCGGGCGGATCGCCGTACAGCCGACGGAACTGCAACTCCTCCTCAGAGCAGTTGACGCAGATCGCATCGGCGCACCCGATGATCTCGAGCTCGGCGAGTTCTCGAGCCGGCGGCTCGTGATCACCACCTTCGGACTTCACGCGAGCCAACGTGTGGAAGGTGGCGACGAACGGCATGTCGCGCTCGTGCTTCAGGCGGTGGGCCACCACACCGCTGAGCCAATAGTTCGCGTGCAGCACGTCGGCGGGGAACTCGCCGTCGAGGTACGCAGCGACGCCACGGGTGAACTCGTCGATCACCGACGGCAAGGCTTCCTTCGGCAGATCGAACGGACCGGCAGGCACGTGCACCACCCGATGACCGGGCTCCACCTGCACGACCCGCTGCTGATCGGGATGCACCAACCGCGTATAGGTGGTGCAGTCGAGACCGCGCTGAGCGAGGGCGGACACCAACTCGCGCACGTACACGTTCATTCCGCCACTGTCGCCCGACCCGGGTTGGGCGAGGGGCGACGTGTGGAGCGAGAGGAAGGCGACACGATGCACGGCGGGAAGAAACGCTACCCAGCCGATCGGGATTCCCCGGTGAAACTGTCGTACACGTTGAGCAGGGCCTGGCGCTGCTCGGGCGACAGCTTCGGATCGCTGATGATCGCGTCGCGGGTACCGGTGGCTGGCGAGGCGTCGTCGGACAGCAAACCTGCCCTCACGTAGAGCGTCTCAGCACTGATCTGCAACGCCTTGGCGATCTGCTGGAGGATCTCGGCACTCGGCCGACGCATCCCGCGCTCGATCTGCGACAGATAGGGATTGCTGACCTCGGCCAGTTCGGCCAGACGACGGACGCTCATGCGCGCCGTCTCGCGCTGCCCCCGAATGAACGCGCCGAGGTCGACGACGCGCTTGTCGCCGTCGGCGCCGTTCATCGCCCGATCACTCGTCGCCGAGCAGACCGTTGACGTCGGCCTCACCCTCGCGGTATCGGCGCACGAGCTCGGCGCTCAGCGTGTCGATGCGCGCAAACAGGGTCTGGCGTTCCTTCGACCGCTCCCGCTCGAACGCGCGAACTGCATCGTGCAACGTCGCCAACTCGCCGTCGGCAAGCGAAGCGATGTCGGTGCCACCGAGGTCGGACCACAACCGCTCGAACTCGAGCGCGAGCGGGTGCTCACTTGCATCGACAGCAGGACGCGGAGGGCGAGCGGCGCCACCGGTGAGCTGCGAACCGATGATGCTCGGCAGCTCCTCGGCCACGGCACCAGGAACGGCACCACGATGCCGCAGCTCGGCTTCGATGCGGTCGAGTCTGGCCTGCGCAACCCGGCGAACGTACGACACCGCATCGTCGTCGTGTTGCAGCGCGCCGCGCAGTGCCCGCAGCTCATCGAGCGGCAGCAGCGTGGGATCGACATCGGTCACTGAAAACCTCCACTCACGGGCGGCAACACCGCCACCTCATCGGATGCCGACACCGGGGTCGAGCGTTCGGCAGCCACGCCGTTGACCCAGATCCGGCAGGTGCGGAGCACGTCGGCGAACGACGATCCCCACCGGGCGGTGGCGTCGTCGAGCACCTCGCCGACGGTATCGCCCTCGATCACTACGGAGCCGGTCCCGGCTGCTTCGCGCGCTGACGCGAACAACCGAAGCACAGCCACGGGGCGATCGTACTCACCACCGGCGGCGGTACCCTCGCACCGGTGTCCACCTCGTCCTCGACGCAGTTGCTCGTGCTTCGCCACGGTCAGAGCGAGTGGAACGCCGCAGGTCGGTGGCAGGGTCACGCCGACCCGCCGCTCGACCGCGCCGGCCAGCTCCAGGCCGTTGCCGCCGCCGAGGTGCTCGGCATCTTCGACGCCATCTGGACCAGCGATCTGCAGCGCGCCAACCTCACCGGCCAGATCATTGCCGAGCTCCTCGGCATCGGTCCGGTACAGGTCGACCCGCGGTTGCGTGAGCACGACGTCGGCCCCTGGGAGGGGCTCACGCTCCAAGAGGTCGAGGCCGGCTGGCCCGGCTTCCTCGCTGCCCGCCGACGCCCCGACGGCTTCGAGGACTACACCGCAGGCGCCCATCGCGTGATGGCCGCGTTGCGCGACATCGCCGCCGAGCACCCGGGCGGTCAGGTGCTCGTCGTCAGCCACGGCGGTGTCATCCGGGCGGTGCGCCGCGAGCTTGGCGCCGATGATCCGCATCTGCCGAACCTCAGCGGCACGTGGCTCGGTGCGCACGACGACGGTCGCCTCGTTGCCGGTGACGTCGTGCGCCTGCTCCCCGACGACATGGTCCGGCTGCCGCAGTCCGAGCGGCTGTGAGCCAACGCGATGAGTGAACGGACCCACCCGTTCCGGGTCGAGGTCACACGATCGAAGAAGCGTCGTCGCTCGGTCGGCGCGCGTCTCGTCGGCGACACCTTGCGCGTCGCCATCCCTGCATGGATGACGGTTGCCGAGGAGCACCACTGGGTCGACGAGATGAGCCGACGTTTCGCCCGCACGCTGTCGACCGAACGGATCGATCTCCCGCAGCGAGCGACCACGCTGGCGCGCCGCTACGGGCTCCAGCGCCCGGCGGAGATCCGTTGGTCGGACGACATGACCGCACGTTGGGGCTCCTGCACACCGTCCACCAGCACCGTGCGGATCTCGACGCGCATCGCGGCGTTCCCCGACTGGGTCGTCGATTACGTGATCATCCACGAGCTCGCGCATCTCGACGCTGGTGGCCATGGTGCCGACTTCTGGGCGATCGTGCACCGCTACCCGCGGGCCGAGCGGGCGATCGGATACCTCATGGCAAAGTCAGGCGACGTCGACTGAACGGCTCGAGCGAGCCGACCAGCACCGACAGGCCGATCAAACCAGCCAAGAGCACCACGACCAGCGTTCCCAACAGCGAGCCACCGCTGAATTCGTCGACGGCCGTCGTCGCCACCGGCGGCTCGGGCAGGATCCGCTCGGGCGGCGAGGCGACCTCGCTCGGCGTACCGCGCTGAACCGTGAACGCAGGCGCGAGCACCTCGCCGCGCCCTGCAACGTCGAAGCTCGGACCGGCCCCGAACACCGCCGCAGCGGACACCCCCGGCGGATGAACACCCGTCGGCAGGTTCGACACGGCAAGGTGGTAGCGCCCGCCGGGAGCGTTGACCGCAGCGACGCCGTCGGCTGTCGTCCGATTGAGCGAACGGACCGCACCACGCTCGTCGATGAGTGCGACGGTGACGCCCTGCAGCGGTTCCGCCGTCTCGGTCGAACCGGCGATCGGCGATCCGTCGGCCAGGAAAACGGTCGCGGTGATGGCGATGCGATCACCGTCGGTCACCGCGGCGACATCAGGCATCAGTCGAAGCGGATCCGGGTCGGTCGCCAGTTGGATCGCATCACCGTCCACCACGTACCCCGCAACAGGGGCCAGCGACCACCAGCACGCGCTCCCCTCCGTCGGCAACTCGACCAATCCGTCGGTACCGACCTGCGCGGAGATCGGCGCGGTGTATCGGTCATCGCTGGTGCCGAGACGGCCATCCGGCCCCGACCCAGCGGTGCACACGATCGTCGCCAGCGACCCGCCAGCAGCGTCTCGCGGCGCACCTTCCACCACGACGGCGCCGCGCATCGAACCGGTCGCACCGTCGGTCGAGGCTTCGGCTCGGGTGGGCAGCGTGCAGGCCATCGCGCCGATGACGGCCACGAGCGCAGCAGCTCGCAAGCCCAGCCGACGGTCGGTACTCGGGTCGCTCCCTGCGGTCGGGCGCCAGCGGGCGCCCATCATCAACAGGTCGTCGAGTGGCGGACGTCCAAGGGCTTCGAGCGCAGGCTGGACGAGACAGAACTCCGACAGCGCATCGGCCACATACGGCTCGACCTTCGTGAACTCGACGCCCACATGCCGATCACCGCTGAAGTCGGCGCGGCTGTTGCGGACGAGGATCGGCACCGACGCCGACACGCAGCCGCTCGCCGTGGGCACCACCACGTCGAGGACGTGTTCGGCACCGACCTCCACATCGACGACGCTCATCACACCCGCGCCGATCATCGTGAGGTCGACCACGATCGCGGGGCGGCCGGCGATCGTGGCCGGCAACGACGACTGGATGCGCGTCGCCCGACGGTGCCGGCTGCGGCGAGCGAGAAGACGCAGGGCGTCGAGTCCGCCAGCAAGCGTCCACAGCACGGCAACGAGTAGTCCGACCAGTTGGTCGCTCGGCATCGGGCGCAACGTGTGGGTGAGCCGCTCGCTCATCGCGCGCAGGCAGATCACCGTGCTCAGCGCGCCGACCGCGAGAGCGGCGGAGCCGCCGTGGCCGACCCCGAACAGCTCGCCGATCGGTGACACGCGCGAACGGACGCGACCCCGCACCGCGAGCAACCCGTGCCACGACGCACCCAGCACGCGCATCGACCAGCGGAGCCGATCACCAGGGCGCAACGTGCCGTCGGACATCGCCCACAGCGATCCGGCACCGAGGACGAACGATGGGAACCAGAGCAGACCGATGCCGGCCCACGTGGCAGCGAACGGGAGTCGGCCATCGAGCAGCGACGCGCACAGCACCGCAACGAGCAGACTGCGCCGGACCCCTGCCAAGGGTCGAACCGCGAGCGCGAGCATCGCCGCTCGCGCCCGCCACGGCAGGCCTGACACGCGGGGCGAGAGAGCCGTCACCACGAGGTGCCGGGCGGCGCTGGCCTCGGCGGCGCGGGCGCGCTCGACATCGGCCGGCGCGACCAGTGGTGCGGTGGCCACCACCGGGGCACCGCCGGGAGCAACGATCTGCCAGCCGGCGACCGCGACGATCGTGGAGATGTTGGCGTGTACGACGGCGTCAGCCGCACTGCCGTGGTGCGCGGGATGAACGAGCCGCTCGACCGCAGCCCTGCGAACCAGGGCGCCGCTCCCGGTGTAGGTGGCGACGCCGCGACGTCCGAGCGCCGGGAGCAGTGCGGCACGTTCGAACTCACGCTCGTCGCGATCGGCCGGTCCGATCTCGCCTGACTCGCCGGGCGCGCTGACGACCCGACCTTGCACGATGGCCACCTTCGGCTCGGCGAGCCACGGCCACAACCGGCTGATCGCGTTCGGATCGGGCACATCACCGGGGTCGACCACGAAGAGAGCCGACGCGTCGACCGCAGCCGCGGCGGTCACGAGCCCGTCGAGGTCACCGGCGTCGAGCGGCAGCAGTCGCACATCGAACTCGTCGCACAGCGCGGCGACATCGCGACGCCCCAGTCGATCGACGACCACGACCGGCAGGTTCGAGCGGGTCGCGAGCAGGGTCGCACGGAGTGCGTCGATCCGCTGTGCACCGGCGCGCACCACGGTGACGACATCGATGGGTGTGTCATCGTCGACGGCGTACGTGGGCCGACCATCGACCGACGGCCACAGCGCCCAGGTGAGCAACGCAACCGAAGCCACCCCGATGACGTCGACTGCGAGCATCGGCAACGAGAGCCACGGCGGGACGCCTGCCATCGTCGCTGTGACGCGCCAGACCAGGTAGAGGCCCCCGGCAACCAGCCCGACGAGCGCGCATGTGCGCGCCAATCCCACCGCTCCGGTTCGCGTCGTTTGAGCGTTCACGTCGCAGTGGCTTCGGCACGCCCCGGAGCCGACTTGAGACGTTGTTGCCAGTCGTCGGACACTGTCGCGGGGGTGACCGACCGGCGTGCCGCTAACCTCCCGCTCTCGTGGGCACCGCGAAACGTGAACGTCAGAAGGCCAACCGCCAGCAGCGTCTCCAGGAGATCGCCAAGGAACAGCGCCAGGAGAAGACCAAGAAGCGCGTCGTCCTCATTCTCGGTGTCGTGATCGGTGGCCTGCTGCTGCTGTTCGGGGTCGCGAGATTGTTCGGCAGCGAGGACGACACCTC
>JBMOFX010000066.1:0-11893 GCA_049318665.1 Ilumatobacteraceae bacterium
GGGCCCATGATGCCCTCGGGGAAGCCCGGGAAGTTCTCGACCTCGGTGGTGAGCATGAGCTGACCGCCTGGTTGGTCGCTGGTGCTCGATGGTTCGCCTTCGATCACGAGCGGAGCGAGGCTGGCGCGAGCCGTGTAGATCGCAGCGGTGAGGCCGGCAGGGCCGGATCCGATGATGACGACGTTGTGCGTGGTCACGATGCTTCCTTCAGCGAACGCTGGCTCAGGCACCAGACGCCGCCGATGAACAGCAGTGTCGACAGCACGAGGTACGACACCCAGACGCTGGAGTCGGCATCGATCCAGCCTCCGATGTTGACGATCTTCTGGATCAGCTTGAGGCTGAGGATCGTCGTGAGGATCACGGCTGCGATGCCTGCAAGTCCGATCACGAGTCCGAACACCAGGCCGCGGACGACCTGGACGGCCCTGACCGTGGCGTTGTCGCGAACCAAGCCGACGACACGCTCGACGGTGTCGGCGAACTGCTGTGCCCACTGAGGGTTGGTGAGGGGATTCCCTGGCATGCAGGGACTCTAGTGGGCGGGTCAGGGCTCGACGCTGGCCAGCACCGCACAGGTGACCGAGTCGTACGCCGTCACCGTGCCGGTCGCTGGGTCACGAGTGATGATCGCCGGGATGTTGTTGTACGCCGCATTCCCCAGCACCTCGTCGCCGACAGCGATGCACGGGATGGCAGGGGTCTCGGCGGATGAGGCTGTGGTGCGGTTGACATTGGCGAAGTCGCGTAGCGACTCAGGACTCGTGAGGTTGCTCTGCACCTCTGCACCAGCGGCACCGATGGTGTACGGCGGAGCGTCGTCGATGGCCGGCTGAGTCGCCGTTGCTGCGCCGGTTGCCCCGGCCACTGGGTCGGCGGCTGCGTCGGTCGCTGCGGCGGCCTGTGTGTCGGTCGTTGCCGCCGTCTTGGCCGCTTCTGCTTCCGCCACCGTTGCCGTGTCACTGGTCTCGTTGTCCGTGGTGATGAGCGACCGCGTCACCGCGAATCCGCCGAGCACGACGACCACGGCAGCTGCTGCCGACAGCCAGGTTGCACTGCGCGGGCGCCGTCGCATCGGCACGACGTTGGAGGTGGCGGCGACCGGAGCGGCGTGCAGCTGGTCGTAGACGGCGAGCGCTGCGTTGATCGACCACTCGCGCACGTTGGGATCCATGTGCGGTGGAACGGTCGACAGGTCGGCCACGAGGGCGCGATCGTCGGCGAGATCACGGGTCAGGCCGTCGAGGTCACCCCACTGCTCGATGATCGCCAGTTGGTCGGCGGATGCCGAGCCGTCGGCTGCGGCTGCGGCGGCCAGCAGCTCGGCGCTGGGCATGGGGAGGTCGTGGTCGTCGTTCATGAGCTGGTCTTTGGACGTTCGTCGAGTGCTGGCTGGTTCCCGGCCCGCAGGATTTGCGCGAGCGAGGCTCGACCGCGGGCGATTCTGCTCTTCACGGTGCCGATCGGTACGTCGAGTGCGTCGGCGATCTCGGCGTACTCGAGGTCACCCACATCGCGCAGCACGAGCGGCACCCGGAACTCCTCGGGCACGTGGCGCAGCGCCTCGTCGATCGAGAGTTGATCGGCGACGGCGTCGATCCGCTGACCAGCTGCGTGGTCGGCACGATCGCCGCGCGACCACGGATCGTCGCCCCCATGGTCGTCCATCACCATGGGGCGACGCTTGCGACGGCGCAGCTCGTCGAGGCTCGCGTTGGTCGCGATCCGGTAGACCCAGGTGCTGAATGCAGCGCGCCCATCGAAGCGCGACAGGCTGCGGACGATCGCGATGAGTGCTTCCTGTGCGGCATCAGCGGCATCGGCGTCGTTGCCGGTGATGCGACGGCAGACGGCGTAGATGCGGTCGTGGTGGTCGCGCAGCAGCCGCTCCATCGCGACACGGTCGCCGTCGAGGGCCGCCGTGATGAGGGTTTGTTCGTCAGTAGCCATGCTCAGCCCGCCGGCGTGAATCGCAGTTCGCTCACGGCGCCCCGATACGGGTTGTCGCCACTGCAGAACGTGTCGGAGCCGAGCTGACGCAGCAGCACCAGCACGTGGCGTGCAGGCGCGCCGATCGGTGCGGTGACGACGCGCGGTTCGGCTGCGTTCTGCGAGCTGATCGCGGGTCCCCATCCGGTGATCGAACTCGGCACGTCGTCGGTATCGACAGCGTGGACGTCGAGCATCCAGGGTCCACTCGCCACGTCGACGGTGATCGAACCCGTGGACGATGCGCTCAGATCGGCCACCAGTCCAACACCACCCTTGCCGCCCAGGTACTCCGACGAGTAGCACACGGAGTGCCAAGCAGTGTCCGGGTTGCCATCGATCGCGAGCGCTGCTTGCTCATCGTTCTCGACGCCGTCGCCATCTGGGTCGTAGGCGCGGATCGCGGTGATGCCAACGGGCGGGAGCGCTGCGGCTTGGACCTCGGTGGTCTGGGTGCTGGGCGCAAGCGTGGCGGTGGTGACGGGGAATTGTTGGCCCCCGCGCTGGCCGATGGTCTTCGACAACACCACTGCGAACACGGCCGCCGTGGCGATGAGGACACCGACCATCACGAACGACGGCAGCCGCCGCTGTTCGAGCCGTCTGTTCGGCTTGGGCTTGGCGCGGGTCTGCCCGACCGGCGTGCGATCTCGGGTGCTGGTGACCACGGCCGGACCGCCCGGCCTGCCGGCGGTGGGCCGAACGCCTGCCACGACCGGTGTGTTGCCGGTGTGCAAGGTGGGATCGATGATGCGTCGTTGTTCGCCGCTCGAGTTGGTGGCGTCGTAGTTGGGTGCCTGCTTGGCATTGGCGGCGATCTCGTTGAGCGCAGCACGCACCTCGGCGCCCGACGTGTAGCGGCGATCCGGCCGTCGGGCGAGCAGACGGTGGATCAGATCGGGCAGGCCAGCCGGCAGCGTGGCGCGAAGACTGGTGATGTCGGTGGGGTCGCGCTGGAGGCGAGCAAGCGCGGTGTCGGCATCGTTCTGGCCGAGGAACGGCACCCGTCCGGCAAGGCACTCGTAGAGCACGAGGCCGAGCGAGTAGAGGTCGGCGCGTCCATCGAGTCGCTTGCCGCGCACTTGCTCGGGGGAGAGGTACTTGGCCGTCCCCATCATGATGTTGTCGTTGGTGAGGTCGTCGCCGGTCGGCTCGAGCCCCTTCGCGATCCCGAAGTCGGTGAGCAGCACGCGACCGTCAGGGGTGATCAGGATGTTGCCCGGCTTGACGTCACGGTGGACCATGCCGGCGGTGTGTGCGGCGTCGAGTGCGGCCGCGACGCTCGAGCCGATGTGCATCGTGAGGTCGGGACTCAGACGCTTCTGCTCGTCGAGCAATTGGCGCAGGCTCTTGCCGTTGATGAGCTGCATCACGACGGCTTGGCGGCCGTTGTCGTCGATGGCGTCATAGACGGCGACGATGTTGGGGTGGCTGAGCTGCGCGACGGCGATGGCCTCGCGGCGGAAGCGTTCCGCCACGATCGGATCGCTTGCGAGATTCGGCTTGAGCAGCTTGATCGCGACCTGGCGGGTGAGGGAAAGATCCGTTCCGAGCCACACCTCTGCCATCCCGCCTTGCGCGAGCCGTCGCTCCAACCGGTAGCGCTCGGCGAGGATTCCGGCGGGAATGGGGGGCGGGCTGGTCGTCATGGACATGGGATTCGGGGGAACGCTAGTGGTGTGGCGCTCGGCCGGTCTGGCAATCGAACGACATCCCAGCGGGTGTGCGGGGTCAACGCTCCTGGAGCGCGAAGCCGATCGTGCCCCGCCCGGAATGTGATCCGACCACGGGGCCGATCTGACCGACAACGATCGGGCCTGCGTAATGAGGGCGCAGCATCTCGACGAACTGCTCGACATCGGGGCAATCAGCGTGCATGACGGCCAAGCTCTCCACGTCGCCGTAGCTCTGCAACTTCTCGACGAGGAACGCGAGTGCCTTCGTGCGGGTGCGCTGCTTGCCACCTTGTTCGACCTTGCCGTCGCGCACTTCGATGATCGGCTTGATCGACAGCGCGGTGGCGAGCAGCGCCCGTGCGCCTCCGATCCGGCCACCCTTCTTGAGGTTGTCGAGCGTGTCGAGCGCACCCCACACGCGGGTGCGTGCAGCGAGGTGATCGGCCCGAGCGACGATCTCGGTGACCGAGGCACCGGACTGCGCGAGGCGTGCGCAATCGGCGACGATGAGGCCGAGGCCCATGGTGCAGTTGTGCGAGTCGACGACCGTGACGGCCACGGTGTCGCTGACGGAGCGGGCAGCGAGTTCGGCGCTCTGGATGGTGGCTGACAGGTCACCACTGAGCGAGATCACCACGATGGCGGTTGCGCCCTGCTGTGCGAGGTCGCGGTATGCCTGTTCGAACTGACCGGGTGCCGGCGCTGCGGTTTCAGGAAGCTCAGGTGATTCAGCGACCTTGGCCCAGAACTCCTTCGGGGTGAGATCGCGACGGTCGACGTACTCGTGTCCGAGGATGCGGATCGTGAGGGGGATGATGACGATGCCCAACTCGTCGGCGACCGACTGCGGGAGGTCGCAGGCTGAGTCGGTGACGATACGAACGGCGCTCACGAAGGCGGCAGGTTAGTCGCCGCGGCATCCGGCGAGAGTTCGCCATCCGACTCGTCGTCGTCGCCGCTGGCAGCCGACGGATGTCGTGGCACGTGCAGCGACGCGAGTTGACGGCGACGGCTGAGCCGCCAGTGTCTGATCCACCAGGTGATCACGAGGAGCAGCGCGGCGCCCGTGACGAGCGGTCCGGCGCCAGCGAAGGAGTTGATGCGTGCGGTCAGCACCAACTCCGGGACGACCGCGACGTTGTCGCCTTCCGGGGTGAAGATCCGCAGGAACACATCCGACTTCCCGTTGCTGAGCGCCTGCGCTTGCGCGGTGACGCCGACCGCTTCGCCGGCCGGCACGGTGACCAGTTGGTCGGGGCCAGGGAACCGGATCTTGGGAGAGTCGAGACTGACCCGCACCCGCAGGTCGGCGGAGGTGGTGTTGCTCAGCGAGAACCGAACTTCGCTGTTCTTGCTCGTGAGCGTGAACGAGGAGGCTTGGACCTCGATGCCCTGCTGGAGCGTGGTGAACTCGGAGCGAAGCCCCTCGCCCATCGTGCGCGCTTCGGCGTCGGAGATTGCCGTCGTCGGCATCGTGTCGAGGACCTGACGCCACCGATCTGCGGTGTCGACATCATCGACGAGCATGGATGCGAAGGCAGTGCTGTTCGCATCGAGCTCGCCGATGAGCGCGAACCGGGCGGACAGATCGACTGGTGCGGCGTCACCGAGTGACACCGTCACGGGCCGGCCATTGTTGATCCAGGTGGAGACGCTCGACACGAAGCGCGATGGCTCGACGAGCTCGAGCGTCGGTGTCGTGAGGAGCAACGAGGTCAACTCGCCGAGCACCGCCGGATCCGGGATGCCGAGGTCGGTGAGCGCAAGCACCATGCCGTGTCGGCTCACCACTTCGCCGGTGTCGGCGATCTCCTGAGCGGTCACCACCAGATCGCTCACCACTTGGATCGCGGTGCCGAGCGGATCATCGGCACCCTTCGCGATACGGCCGGCGATCGACGGGTCGACCACGGCGATCGGAAGTGAGGCATCGTCGGGCAACTCGGCGCTGACGAGTTGAGTGGTATCGGTGAGTGCGCCGGTGCTTCCGTCGAGTTGGGCGAACTCGTCGTACGGCATCACCAGCAGCCGCGTGCCGAGGTCGCGACGAAGCGCAGCCCCGGCACTGGTGAGAGGCTGATCCACGGTGTAGACGGAGCGATCGACCGCTCGACCTGGCACGAGCGTGCCCAGGAGGTCTTCGCCTTCGCGCAGCCAGCGTGTGTAGAGCGCGTCGCCGGATCCCGACTCGTCACTCGCCGCCACCGCCGAGCCTGGGTCGAGCGGTAAGCGCGGTCGGGCGACCAATGCGCTTTCGCCGAGGAGCGGCGTCAGCTCGGCAGCCAGATCGGGTTGGTCGCGGGTCAACGCCTCCATAGTCGACGGTTCGATGGCGACGGCCCTTGGCGGTGGACCCGTCGTGAGGCCGAGCGCTGCGGGCACCGCGTCCATCGCGTTCAATGCGTCGGCGAGACGCCGTAACTCATCGATGCCGTTGGACGAGACACTCACCGAACCGTCGGAGGCGACCGATGGCGGCGAGGTTTGGCCCATCACGATCGCCACCGACATCGCATCCGGTGTCGTCGAGTCGCCGTCGAGCCGGTTGACGAAGGTGGTCGTGTCGTAGGAGATGTCGCCCACGCTCAGTTCGAAGGTGATCGGGTGGATGCCGACGCCGTTGAGTTGGAGGGCGTTGCGCGTGCGTTGATCCGATTCGGTCGGGATGCTGAGCGAGATCGTGTCCGCCGACGGCGTGGTGACCGTCGGCAATGGCGCCGCCGGGTCGAGTGGGATCGTGACGCGGTCGTCGACACGGGTGAGGGTGCCTGCAAAGGCCTTCAGCATCGTGGGGCGATTCGCGACGACGCTGTGGCCAGCCACGACGATGCGCGTGGTCGAGTCGAATTGCTGCGTCGTCACCCCTGCGGGGAGGCTCAGCGTCACGTCGAGCGTGCCGTTGCGCTCGATGTTGAAACCCTGGTCGATCACCGTCAGTCGCTCACTCGCCGCGGCGGCCGTGGGCGTCGGTAGCGACGCGGCGACGGGCAACGATGCGAGCAGGAGGCCTGCCGCGACGCCCACGAACCGTTGGGTCGTCATCGGACGCAGGGCCCCTCGAAGACGCGCAGCCGGTCGGGCATCAGGGCGAACGAATGACGGCGATACAACTCGAGCGCCGCATGGTTGTCGACGTGGGTGTTGACGAACACGCGGCTCACGCGCGCGCGGGCGAGCCATCGCAGCGAGTCGGTGAGGAGGGCGGAGCCGATGCCGGCACGTTGCGCGTCGGGGTGCACCGCGAGTCGCTGGATGTATCCGGCTCGCGCTGCGCGGCCCGAGATCAAGAAGCCTGCGGCACCATGGGGAGCGTGGTCGACCACGCGGGCACGATGCACCGGCGTCGCGTTACAGACGTCGCCGAGCATGGCGCCATCGAGCGACCAGCGTGCCCCGAACGCAGCGTCGTCGATGCGCGCCAGCACCGGCAGTTCACCTCGACGAAGTCGCCGGGTCCGTCGCGATCGGCGTGTCAGGTCGAAGGGTGCCGACAGGTCGAGCAGCGCGAGTTCCTGGATGCACACCAATCCGGCGCGTTCGGCTTGCTCGGCCTGGCGAGGTGACAGCGCGCCCGTGCGCATCGTCGTCACTCCGGCCGCAGCGAGCTCGTCGCCCCACCGGCGCCAGTGTTCGGCGGCGGGCACGGAGGCACCGTCGAAGACGACGATGTGTGCCGCGGCCGGATTGCCCTGCACGCGCCGCGCGCGTGCCGGAAGTGTGGCGCTGCGCAGCACGATCGGATCGGTGACGCCCGCACGTGTCGTTGCCACCGCGTCGGTGGTACGGCGCGAGGAGCGGAGAGCCGGGCACATTCGGACAGGACGGTAGCGTCGGAGGGGTGACCGTGCTGTTCAGTACCCATGCCGCGTACCTCGAGCATCTCGCGGGTCCGCGCCACCCGGAGCGGCCCGAGCGCCTCCAGGCGGTGCTGTCAGGGATCCAACGCCACGGTCTGAGCGAAGCCATCGCGCCCCTCGAGCCGATTCCGGCCACGCGGGTCGACCTCGAACGCGTCCACCCACGCGCCTACCTCGATCGCATCGAGCACATCTGCGCGAACGGTGGCGGTCGTCTCGACGCCGACACCTACGCATCACCGGGTTCGTGGCGGGCGGCGACGCTCGCGGCCGGTGCCGGCCTCACGGCGGCCGAGGCACTCCGCCGAGGTGAGGCCGATGCGGCGTTCTGCGCGGTACGCCCTCCCGGTCATCACGCGACGATCACCGAGTCGATGGGCTTCTGCATGGTGTCGAACATCGCCGTGCTCGCCGCATCGCTCGCCGATCAGGGTGAGCGCGTGCTGATCATCGACTACGACGCGCATCACGGCAACGGCACGCAGGACGTCTTCTACCACGACCCGCGAGTGCTGTTCGTGAGCTTCCACCAGTGGCCGCTCTACCCGGGCACGGGTCGCCATACCGAGGTCGGCGCTGGCCTCGGTGAGGGGTTCACCGTCAACATCCCGCTGCCGCCCGGCACGACCGGCGACGTGTACCTGCGCGCGATCGACGAGATCGTCGCACCGCGGGTGGAGGCGTTCGCACCGACGTGGCTGCTCGTGTCGGCCGGCTTCGACGCGCATCGCTTCGATCCGATCACCGAGCTCGGCCTCACCTCCGGCGACTACATCGCGATCACCCAGCGCATCCTCGGGTTCGCGCCCCCCGGTCGTCGCATCGTGATGCTCGAAGGCGGATACGACCTCGATGCGCTCGCATGGTGCAGCGCCGGGGTGCTGCAGGTGTTGGCCGGCACCGACCCCGACCCCATCGATCTCAGCGAGGGCGAGACGTCGGGCGGACCGGGCCGGTCGCAGGTCGAGGCGATCGCATCGTTCTGGCGCACCCGCGCATGAGGGGCGCCGCATGATCCCGGAGCGCTTCGCGCCCGTGCTGCGTGAAGTGCAGCCGCTCGTCGATCGCTTCGCCGACGCCGGCGAGCGTCTGTACCTGGTCGGTGGCACCGTCCGTGATCTGCTCGCCAATGAACAGCAGGGCGACTTCGATGTCGACTTCACGACGACCGCGCGTCCCGATCGGATCAAGTCGATCATCGACGGATGGGCCGACGCGGTCTGGACGCAGGGCGAGCGGTTCGGGACGATCGGCGCGATCAAGCGCGAGCGCACCTACGAGATCACCACCCACCGGGCCGA
Organism: Ilumatobacteraceae bacterium; assembly: GCA_049318665.1. Lineage (GTDB taxonomy): Bacteria > Actinomycetota > Acidimicrobiia > Acidimicrobiales > Ilumatobacteraceae > VFMC01. The sequence goes on from JBMOFX010000066.1 coordinate 8,824, forward strand.
GGCGTACAGCGCCGATTCACGCAAGCCCGACGTGCAGTTCTCCGACGACATCGAGGCCGACCTGTCGCGGCGAGATTTCACGGTGAATGCGATGGCGCTGGAACTCACCGCCGATTCGCCGACGCTCGTCGATCCGTTTGACGGTGTTGGCGACCTGATGCAGCGCGTGTTGCGCACACCGCTCACGCCAGCCGAGAGCTTCTCCGACGACCCGTTGCGGATGTTGCGCGCGGCACGGTTCATCTCGCGGTTTCGTCTGCAGCCGCAACCCGAACTCGTGCAGGCGGTGCGCGACATGGCCGATCGTCTCTCGATCGTCTCCGCCGAGCGGGTTCGCGACGAGTTGGACAAGTTGATGGTGTGCCCGTCGCCGACCGCAGGCCTCTGGTTCTGCGTCGACACCGGCCTCGCCGACCACTTCCTGCCCGAGCTGCCGGCAATGCGCCTCGAACACGACCCGATCCATCGCCACAAGGACGTGCTCACGCACACGCTTGCAGTCGTCGAGAACGTGCGTCCGCCGGACGAGCGCCCGGACCGTCCCCCCTACGACTTCCGTATCGTGCGGCTCGCGGCGCTGTTCCATGACGTCGGCAAGCCACGCACCCGCGGGTACGACCCCGATCGAGGTGGCACCACCTTCCACCATCACGACTCGGTCGGGGCGCGCATGACGCGCAAGCGCATGCAGGCGCTGCGCTACTCCACGGCCGACATCGAAGCGGTCGTCGAGTTGGTCGCCCTGCACCTGCGCGTGCACACCTACGAGATGGGCTGGACCGACTCTGCCGTGCGCCGTTACGTGCGCGATGCGGGGTCGTATCTCAATGAGCTCAACGAGCTCACTCGTTGCGACTGCACCACCCGCAACGAGCGCAAGGCAAAGGCGTTGTCGCGGCGGATGGACGAGCTCGAAAGTCGGATCGCACAGGTGGCCGAGCAGGAGGCGCTCGATTCACTGCGTCCGGAGATCGACGGTGTCCGTGTGATGGAGATCCTCGGCATGCAACCCGGGCGGGATGTCGGCAGGGCGCTCAGCTTCCTGCTCGAGTTGCGGATCGAAGAGGGTGTGCTCGGCGAAGACGTCGCGACCGAGCGGCTGATCGCCTGGTGGTCGGAGCAGCAGGGCCGGACCGGGTCACCGTCGTAGTGGCCGTCCGGTCGGGCCGGGTGTGCGTGGTTCACGTTGTCGGTGATGCCGTTTCGGTGGTGGGTGGCCAGGGGTCGGGCAGTGGGAGCGCGGCGATCGCGGCCATCTGCTCGGCGCGGTGCACCAGTTCTTGATGGCTGATCGCCGAGCCGATCATCGCGGGCAGGTCGTCGCGTGTTGTCGTGCGTTCGAACCAGATGAGCGGTGATCGAGTCGTGTCGGTTCGCTGGTCATCGTCGATCATGTTGAGGAGCATTCGAAGGTACACATCAGGGAGGAACGTCATCGAGACTGCGTCGCGATCCGCGATGGTGTTGGCCGCGATGGCGAGGGTGACAGCCGAGGCGCTGATCAACGCACCGAGCGGGATCAACACGATCAAGCCGACCGCACCGATCAACATCCCGACCGCGAATGGCATCGCCTGCCTCGTGATGCCGCAGAGCACGAACGACGCCGTCAGCAGCACCCACAGAACCTTCGTCGTCGCTACGAAGAACCCCACGCTGACGCGGGCGGCCTGGGCGCGGCGCAGTCCGACGCTGGTTGCCATGGCAAAGTTGAAGGCAATGAGTGCCGCCAGCTCGTCGCGGGGCAACTGACACGCTCCGCTGGTCAGGACGACACCCACGGTTCCCTTCTTGACGGTGATGGTGGTGTTCGGTGCCGGGTCATCGAACACCACGACATGTGTGCGCGCGACGCCGGCGGCAAGTGCCAGCTGGTCGACCAGTTCACTGACCTGGGGACTCGTCGTCGTCGCCCGAGTGGACTTGTCGCGAGACCATGGGGCCGAACCACCCGTCGTCGCCAATCCGAAGAGGAGCGCGCTGCTCAGCAGAAACCCGAAGGCACCGACCGCAACTGTCGAAGGATCCGTGAACTGAGCCAACGACGAGGCGTTGGGATGGCGGAGACTGAACCACGCGAATGCAGCGATGAACGCAACCGTCGTCGACGTGGCGATCCAGGTGACCGCGAGTAACACGGTCGCTCTTCGTGCGAGTCGCTCGCGAGAGATCGATTGCGCGACCTCAATCCGTCGCCGACCTTCACCCCGCCGCATCACGGCAGATGGTATCCGTGACCCGAAGGTGCCTTCCGCCGGACATGATGTGCGACCGATCAGGTACCGATCGGCCTGATCTCGGCACAGGCGTCAGCCCGTCCAGATCGGCGGTTCGGCGCGATCAGCCGGCGAGGCGGCGGCGCACTTCGGCGACATCTGCTGCCAGGCGATCGGCCAGTGCTCGTCCATCGAGGTTGGCGACCGTCGCTCGATGAGCCACCGCCTCGGCGAGGAGTTCACGGACGAGGTGCGACAGCGTGAGCCCGCGCTCGGCCGCCATCGCGTCCAGACCCGCTGCGAGTTCGCCGGTGAGACGGACCGACAAATGTCGGTCCTGGTTCAAAGCGATTTCGGGGGCGTAGGGAATGGTCTCGCCTGTCTGCTCTTCGAGCCACTGGATCGCTTTCGGCTTCGCCATCACTCGCCTCCACCTTCTCGTTCGATTGCGTGAGTGATGGCGACTGCGATGTCAACGGCGAAGGATCGGTTCGGGTCGAGTTGGTCCGTCCCGGAGATCAGCGCTCGCAAGTCGATGAAGATCCGTTCCAGGTCTGCTCTCGTTAGGACGACGCCGCCCTCCGGAAGTCAGTCGAGATCTCCAGCCATCGTGTGACACTGTAACACGCAAGGAACAACCCGCACCGATGGGCAGATTGGGTCGGGTCGGTGCTGTCACACGGCAATGATTTCGACGAGGCCGTCGAGGGCCTGAAAGTCGTCCGGGTTGCGGGTGTAGAGCGGGAGTCCCCTCGAGCAAGCCACCGCGGCAATGAGCAGGTCGACGGCTCGCGCACCGCGAGCCTTGCGGCCGTAAGCGCGGGATGCCTCAACGTCGAACGGCAGCGGATCGA